>NZ_JBHXFA010000122.1:13327-23580 GCF_042724175.1 Streptomyces sp. NPDC127084 | reverse complement strand
GGACGGAGTGCTTCCGTCCGGCGCCCTCAGGCGTTCTGGCGGGGGCTTACGAGGGCTTGCGGGGGATCGGCAGGCCCCGAATCCGCCGTGAACGGTGACGGCCGGGGCACGGTGACCCGTGACCCCGTCCGCTCCGCTCGCACTGCGGTGGTGCGCTGGCTGTCCGGTGGCAGGTCAGAGTCCCGCCGCGTACAGCAGCCGGTTGGGCGAGCCCGGCGACAGACTGCGGATCGCGCTCTTCGTGGCCTGGTTGACCAGCCAGTCGCTGACGGCCTTCGGAGCGGCGTCCGGGTGGGTGCCGCGGTAGAGCGCCGCCACACCCGCCACATGCGGGGCCGCCATCGACGTACCGCTCATCTCGGTACTGCCGCCACCCATCTGCGCGGAGACGATCTCGGTGCCGGGGGCGTAGAGGTCCAGGCATCGGCCGTAGTTGCTGAAGTCCGCCTCGGTGTCCGTACGATCGACCGCGCCGACCGTGACGACCCGGGGAGTGCTGGCGGGTGAGGTCCGGCACGCGTCGTCCGCCGAGTTCCCCGCCGCGATGACCGGGAGCACACCACGGGCGAAGACCGCGTCGGCCGCGGCGTTCACGGAGGGGGACTTGGTGCCGCCCAGCGAGGCGGTCAGCACGGCGCGCGGTTTGGCGGTGCGGGCCACCCAGTCGAGTCCGGCGATGATCCCGGACCAGGCGCCGACCCCGTCGCAGTCGAGGACCCGCACGCTCACCAGGGTGGCCTGCTTGGCGAACCCGTAGGTCGCCCCGCCCACCGTGCCCGCCACATGGGTGCCATGGCCGTCGCAGTCCCGTCCGCGGCGTCCGTCGCCCACCGAGTCGAAGCCGTAGAGTGCGCGTCCGCCGAACTCGCCGTGCTTGTAGTCGATCCCGGTGTCCACGACATAGATGGTCGCGCCCTTGCCGGTCGCGCTGGCGGCGAACTTCCCGTCCAGTGGGAGTTTCCGCTGGTCGGCGCGGTCGAGCCCCCAGCTCGCAGCCAAGGCCGACCGTAGCGGCACGGGACCCGTGCGCACTGTGGGACCCATGCGGCCTTCGGGGTCTGTGAGACCAGAGGGAACGGTCGGGAGCGAGTGCGGCGGACGCTCCGGCGGTGTCCGGTGGACGTACACCCTGGAGTCCTCCTCCACCGCGGCGACACCGGGCACCAGCCGCACCGCCGCGAGCTGTTCCTTGCTCAGCCGTGCGGAGAAGCCGCGCATGGCCTTGTCGTAGGTGTAGCGGGCCTTGACGCCGGCGCGCTGCGCGACGGCCGCGGCGGTGGCACCGGTCTCCAGCGAGACGATGTAGCTGCCCCTGAGCGGCTCGTCCGCGAGATGCAGCGGTGCGGGACCGGGTCTGGGCTCGGCCCCGCGGTCCTGGGCGGTGGCGACGTGCCCGGGGGCGGTCAGGGACAGGGCGGCGAGCAGCGCGGTGGCCGCGCCACGCGCGAACAATCGCATGGGGACTCCAATCAGAACGATGATCACTTCACCGTTCTTTTCGACCCGGTCATGCGACTGCTTGAGCCCCTGTCAGCCGATCGCCCACAGCAAGCGGTTGTGGAACCGGCCATGGCCGCCGCTTCCAGGGGTTCCGGCGCCGACGGCGGAGCGGTCCCCGCCCCCTCGCCACGCGGGGGCGGGGACCCGTATCAGAAAGGCCGCGACGACTGCGACGGCCGCGCCGCGAGGTCCCACCACCAGGCGATGGCAGGGATGTCGAGCGGCTCGTGGCGGTCGTCGGCCGGGGTGTCGGTGAAGGTGAACACCGACAGCAGTTCGGGGCTGGAGCTGAGGCCCCAGTCCTGGGCGCCGCGTACGTAGCAGGCGAGCCCGCGCAGGTACTGCCGCAGTTGCGGGCTGCCCCGCTCGGCCAGCCTCTCGCTCAGCCGCAGGAACAGCGTCATCACCCGGTCCCGCTGACGGACGGCCAGGCCCAGGGCGTCGTCGGGGGCGAGCCCCTGCTCCTGCTCCAGCACCCGCAGGACGTTCAGATGGCCCGCCTCGGTGCCTGTACCGACGCGCTGCTGGTGGTACGAGAAGACGTCCCGGTCCCATGTGGTGATGAAGGAGGCCGACTCGGCGGCGGCGCGCACCGAGGGGTGGTCGCGCTCATGGGGCTGGAGCTCATAGGCGTGGCCCATCTCCAGGAGGGGGAGCATCACCGAGGTGGCCCCGTGGTAGAGGCGCATCAGCGTGTAGTCGCCCAGCGTGGGCAGGGTGCCCGCACGGAGGTGGGCCGCCTCCCATACGACGGCGAAGAAGTACTCGCGCAGCGCGTCGCCCCAGCGTGCGGACTGGCCAGCGGTGCAGAACCGGTCGATCCGCAGCCGCAGATCGCGCAGCCCGGCGGCGAGTGGGACGTCGTCCATCATGGGCGCCTCGGGGTTCTGGGCGACCCGGACCAGCCGGTGCAGCAGCCCGACCATGTCGTCGGCGCCGTGGCGCTCCGGCACCTCGTCCACCGCGGAAAGCCACAGCATGAAGTCCGAGAGGACGGAGACGACCTGATCGCTGCCCTCGGGCAGGATACGAGCGCAGAGGGAGCCGAAGCTCCGCCCGGCCGGCTCGTCGCGCAGCTCCGCCGAGCCGATGCGGAAGGTCTCCGCCCATGCCGCGGTCTGTACGTCGATACCGGAGTGGTTCGGGTGGATCGCCGGGGCGATGGGAGAGAAGAGCGGTGGTACGGACAGCTCAGGCCCCACGTCGGCCTTCCTCTCGTCAGGGTGCTCGGTCGTATGTCGTATATGCGGTTTGCGGCGTGTGGGAGTCAGGTACAGGTCAAGTCCGCGGTGCTGGTGCCACGTGTCCGTGCTGCCGGCACCGCGGTACCGCGTTCTGCTGCGCCGCTGCCGTGACCCGGACCGGAGCAGGCCGCTCAGGACACCCGTGACATGGCCAGTGACTGGAGGTAGCGCATAAGGGTCAGCAGGACATCCCGGCTCGAAGCCCGGTCCCGGGCGTCACACGCGACGATCGGCACCGAATCCGGCAGGTCCAGTGCCGCCCTGAGCTCCTCGATCGGGTAACCGGGCGCGCTCGGGAAGGAGTTGAGGGCGACCACGAACGGCACTCCTCGCTCTTCGAGTCGGCCGATGACATCGAAGCTGACCTCCAGTCGGCGGGTGTCCACCAGGACCACCGCACCCAGGGCGCCCTCGAAGAGCCCGCGCCACAGGAACCAGAAGCGCTCCTGGCCCGGAGTGCCGAAGAGGTACAGCACCAGTTCCTCGTTGATGCTGATGCGCCCGAAGTCCATCGCGACGGTGGTCGAGGTCTTGCTGCCGACCCCGGCGGTGTCATCGATGCCGACCCCGGCCTGGGTCATCGTCTCCTCGGTGGTCAGCGGGCGAATCTCACTCACCGAACCGACCAGGGTCGTCTTGCCCACGCCGAACCCGCCCACGACCACCACCTTGATGGCCGCGGTGGCAGTCACCGGCAGGGCGTCCGCGCTCCGTGGCCCTGCGGCCAGGGCGGGCTGCTCAGAGCTTTTGAAGTCCATGGATCACTGCCTCAATCAACGCGCGGTCGGGGAGTTTTGCGGCCGGGACGGGAGCGCGGGCGATCATCCGGTTCTCTGCGAGCAGATCGCCGATGAGGACGGTGACGACGCTGAACGGAAGGTTCGTGTAGGCGGAGACCTCGGCCACCGATAACGGCGCCTGGCACAGCTCCATGATCGCGGTGTGCTCGGGTGGCATTCCGGGCTTCGGCTGGGACTTGGCCACCACCAGGGTGACCAGGTCGAGCTCGACGGGAGCGGACGAGGTACTGCGCCCGCCCGTGATCACATAGAGCCGTTCGGGGCTCTCCTCCCAGCCGCCACCGCCCGGGTGGCTCACCTGGCCGCCCCTCCGCCGGTGTAACCGCCCGAGTAGGCGCTGTCGACCCGCGGCGGGCTGGTCAGGTGTTCACCTATGCGCAGGACGAGGTCCCGCATACGCTGGCCCATCAGCCCGGCGTCGACACCCTCGTCGGCCAGTACGGCGAGGAACGCCCCGGCTCCCGCGGCCATCAGGTAGAAGAAGCCGCCGTCCATCTCGATGACGACCAGCCGCATCCGGCCCTCACTGTAAGGGAGTTCGGACGCCACCGCGCCGGCCAGCGACTGGAGCCCGGCACAGGCCGCCGCGAGCCGGTCGGCGGTGTCGGTGTCGGTGCCGTACTGGGCCATGCGCAGACCGTCGGCCGAGAGCACCACCACATGCCGGGTCTGCGGCACCCCCTCCGCGAGGTCCTTGAGCATCCAGTCCATATTGGCCTGCTGCTGAATCATGGCTGTGTGTTCCCCTTGCTGGCATCGGTGGATTCCCCGGAGAGACCGCTCTGGAAGGCGGCCAGCCACATTCCGGGCTGCACCTGAGGTGTGGGCTCGTGGTCAGGAGCCGAGGTCGGTACGTAAGCCGATGAGTCCGGTACGGGAGCGGCCGGGTCCGGTACGGAGTCCCTTCCGTACGGGCCTCCGGTCGCGGCCGGAGCTGCCGGGTCGGGGGCCGCCACGAGGCGCGACTTGCGGCGGCGCTGCGGCAGCCCGTTCGGGGTCCACTCGGTCACCACGCGCCCGCTGGGAGGGGACACGATGGTGCCGTCCGGCGGCATGGGGCTGATGTCCGATGGCAGGGGATCGGGCGCCGGGCGTGGTTGCGCGTGCGGCTGCGAGTACGCCTCCACTTGCGAGTACGCCTCCGCCTGGGGGTACGCCTGCGCCTGTGTGTATGCCTGCGCCTGGGGGTACGCCTCCGCCTGGGTGTACGCCTGCGGCTCGTGGCGCTGTCCGGGTACGAACGGGGCGGCGGGGGCCGGTGCCGTGCGCGATGCGGCGGGCGGGAGCGTCGTACGGGGCAGGGAGGCGGCTCCGATGCCGTGGGCGATACCGGTCGCTGACTCGACCCCGGTGATCATTTCCTGGGGCATGACGACGACCGCGCGGACACCGCCGTAGGCGGAGGAGCGCAGCGAGACCTGGAAGCCGTACGCCTGCGCCAGCCGGCCGACCACGGCGAGGCCGAGTCGCGGGGTCTCTCCCAGGTCGTTGAGGTCGATGCCCTGCTGGGCCTGGCGAAGCACCTGCTCGGCGCGGCGGCGGGTCTCCTCGCTCATGTTGACGCCGCCGTCCTCGATCTCGATGGCGATGCCCGACTGCACGTCCATGGCGGTCAGATGGACCTTGGTCTGCGGTGGCGAGTAGCGCGTGGCGTTGTCGAGGAGTTCGGCGAGCGCGTGGATCAGCGGCTCCACGGCGGGCCCCACGACCGCGACTTCGGAGACGGTGTGCAGTTCGACCCGCTGGTAGTCGATGATCCGCGACATGGCGCCGCGCAGCACGCTGTAGAGCGGTACGGCCCTGCCCCACTGACGGCCGGGGCGTGCACCGCCGAGCACGGCGATGGAGTCGGCGAGCCGTCCGATCAGCGCGGTGCCGTGGTCGAGCCTGAGCAGATCGCCGAAGACCTCTGGGGACTTCCCGTGCCGGTCCTCCATCTCCCGAAGTTCCTTGGCCTGCTGGTGGACGATGGCCTGCACACGGCGGGAGATGTTCACGAAGGCCCGCTGCGCCGACTCGCGCAGCTCTTCCTCGCTCACGACCGCGCCCACGACGGCCTGGACCACGGCCCGGTGCGCCTCCGAAGCGGAGACCGAGCTCAGCACGTCTTCCGGGAACTCGCCCCGGTGCAGCCGGTCCATGGCGTCGGGGAGCAGCGAACCGGCGAGGTGCGCGGTCTCCGAGGCGTGGCGGGCCAGGATGGTGTCCCGCTCCCGGACGGTGCGACGCAGAGCCTCGATGGCCTTGCCCCGGCGGTAGACCTCGAAACCGATGACGGCGACCGCGATGGTGGCGATGGCGCCGATGACCACGACGGGGACACGGGCCGGAGTGGGCACCGTCACCACCGCGACGGCGGTGGCGACGGCTGTCACGGCGGCGGGCAGCAGCCACCCGAAAGAGGCCGCTGTGCGCGGGCTTCCACTTCCGGGCGACGATTCCTCACGGATCATCAGCACCCTCAAATAGAATCGAACGGGAACGATCACATGGCGACGCTGAGGGAGCATAGTCGCTCACTGAGCAGCTTGTTGACGCCAGGTCAAACTTCAGACACCGAACGGATCATGTCGGGTGGGTGAAACGAGTGGGCGCCCCGGACCGTGAGGTTCCGGGGCGCCCTTACTCGCAAGTAAGTCGAGTTGCGCAGAGCAGCAGGTCAGATGGCTGCGGCGTCTGCCGCCTGGGCCTTCAGGGCTCGCTCGATTCCCGCGCGGGACTCCGAGATCAGCCGCCGCAGGCCCGCGTTCGGACCGGCTGAATCCAGCCATTCATCCGTGGCCGTGAGTGTCTCCTGTGACACCTGAAGCGACGGATACAGGCCGATGGCGATCTGCTGGGCGATCTCGTGGGAGCGGGAATCCCACAGGTTCTTCACGACCGCGAAGAACTTCTCCGTGTACGGCGCAAGCAGTTCGCGCTGGTCGGTCTGGACGAATCCGCCGATCACCGCCTCCTGCACCGCGTTCGGCAGCCGGTCCGACTCGACCACGGACGCCCAGGCCTCCGCCTTCGCCTCCGCGGTGGGCCGGGCCGCACGGGCGGTCGCCGCGTGGCGCTCACCGGCGGCCGTCTTGTCACGCTCCAGCTCGGCCGTGATCTCCTCCTCGTCGAAGACCCCGGTCGCCGCCAGCCGCTCCACGAACGCCCAGCGCAGCTCGGTGTCCACGACCAGGCCTTCGACCGTCTCCCGGCCCTCCAACAGCGCCTGCAGCAGGTCGAGCTGCTGCGGGGTGCGCGCCGTCGCCGCGAACGCCCGTGCCCACGCCAGCTGGTGGTCACTGCCGGGCTCCGCCGCATGCAGATGGGCCAGCGTTGCGTCCGTCCACTGGGCCAGGCCCGCGTCACGCCACTCGGGAGCCGCGTACAGGTCGATCGCGAGCTTCACCTGGCGGTGCAGCGACTGCACCACGCCGATGTCCGACTCCTTGGCGATGCCCGACAGCACCAGCGACAGGTAGTCGCGGGTCGGCAGCTCGCCGTCGCGGGTCATGTCCCAGGCGGACGCCCAGCACAGCGCGCGCGGCAGCGACTCGGCGAAGTCGCCCAGATGCTGGGTGACGGCCTTCAGGGACTCGTCGTCAAGGCGCACCTTCGCGTACGACAGATCGTCGTCGTTCAGCAGCACCACCGAGGGGCGGCGCTTGCCCACCAGTTCCGGTACGGCGGTGAGCTCGCCGTCCACGTCCAGCTCCACACGCTCGGTGCGCACCAGCTTCCCGGCCCCGTCCAGGTCGTAGAAGCCCACCGCGATCCGGTGCGGGCGCAGCACGGCCTCACCCTTGGCGCCGGGCGGCAGCGCCGGGGCCTCCTGCTTGACGGCGAAGGAGGTGATGACGCCGGAGGAGTCTGTGTCGATCACCGGCCGCAGGGTGTTGATTCCCGCGGTCTGAAGCCAGGCCTGCGACCAGGTCTTCAGATCCCGGCCGCTGGTCTCCTCCAGCGCGCCCAGCAGATCCGTCAGCCGGGTGTTGCCGAAGGCGTGCCGCTTGAAGTACGCCTGCACACCGCGGAAGAACTCGTCCATCCCGACATACGCGACCAGCTGCTTCAGCACCGACGCGCCCTTGGCGTAGGTGATGCCGTCGAAGTTGACCAGCACGTCGTCGAGGTCCCGGATCTCGGCCATGATCGGGTGCGTGGACGGAAGCTGGTCCTGCCGGTAGGCCCAGGTCTTCATCGAGTTGGCGAACGTGGTCCAGGCGTGCGGCCACTTCGAGTCCGGGGCGTAGGCCTGGCAGGCGATCGAGGTGTACGTGGCGAACGACTCGTTCAGCCACAGGTCGTTCCACCACTCCATGGTGACGAGGTCGCCGAACCACATGTGCGCCAGCTCGTGCAGGATCGTCTCGGCCCGCACCTCGTACGCCGCGTCCGTCACCTTGGAGCGGAACACATACTGGTCGCGGATGGTCACCGCGCCCGCGTTCTCCATCGCGCCGGCGTTGAACTCCGGCACGAACAGCTGGTCGTACTTGGCGAAGGGGTAGTCGTAGTCGAACTTCTCCTGGAACCAGTCGAAGCCCTGCCGGGTGACCTCGAAGATCGCGTCGGCGTCCAGGTACTCGGCGAGCGAGGGGCGGCAGTAGATGCCCAGCGGCACGCTCTGCCCGTCCTTCTCGTAGGAGCTGTGCACCGAGTGGTACGGGCCGACGATCAGCGCCGTGATGTACGTGGAGATCCGCGGCGTCGGCTCGAACCGCCAGACGTTGTCCTTCGGCTCCGGGGTCGGCGAGTTGGAGATCACGCTCCAGCCCTCGGGCGCCGTCACGGTGAACCGGAAGGTGGCCTTCAGGTCGGGCTGCTCGAAGGAGGCGAACACCCGGCGGGCGTCCGGCACCTCGAACTGGGTGTACAGGTACGCCTGGTCGTCGACCGGGTCGACGAACCGGTGCAGCCCCTCGCCGGTGTTGGTGTACGCGCAGTCCGCGACGACCCGCAGCTCGTTGTGGCCTTCGTGCAGATGCGGCAGGGCGATCCGCGAGTCCCGGAAGACCGCGGCCACGTCCAGGGACTTGCCGTTCAGCACGACTTCGTGGACGGCGGGTGCTACGAGGTCGATGAAGCTCTCCGCCCCTGCCTCGGCGGAGTCGAAGCGCACGGTGGTCACGGACCGGTAGGTGCCGCCCCCCTGCGCCCCGGTGAGATCGAGGTCGATCTCGTATGAGTCAACGGTGAGCAGGCGTGCTCGCTCTTGCGCCTCTTCACGGGTCAGGTTTGTGCCAGGCACCCGGTCATCTCCTCGGTATGTGACGTTTCCGGTCATCTTTCCACGGAGCGGGGCGCCACTCATCCGAGTAACGCCACGGTGCCAGAGGTGCGGCCCCGGAAAGCAGCCGGGGCGGCCCGCGCACCCGTGGGCGCACGGACCGCCCCGGTCAGGACCGCGGCCAGGCGGTGGTCAGGCGGTCGTCAGCGGGCGTCCGGGAGGAGCTCAGGCGCCCAGCTCGGCCGCCACCAGCTCCGCGATCTGCACCGCGTTCAGCGCGGCGCCCTTGCGGAGGTTGTCGCCGGAGAGGAACAGGGCGAGGCCGTTGTCCACGGTCTCGTCCACTCGGATGCGGCCCACGTACGAGACGTCCTTGCCCGCGGCCTGGAGCGGGGTGGGGATCTCGGAGAGCTCCACACCCGCCGCGCCGCTCAGCAGCTCGTAGGCGCGCTCCACGCTGACCGGCCGCTCGAAGCGGGCGTTGACCTGGAGGGAGTGGCCGGAGAAGACCGGCACCCGCACACAGGTGCCGGAGACCTTGAGCTCCGGGATCTCCAGGATCTTGCGGGACTCGTTGCGGAGCTTCTGCTCCTCGTCGGTCTCGAAGGAGCCGTCGTCCACGATGCTGCCGGCCAGCGGCAGCACGTTGTACGCGATCGGGCGCTTGTAGACGCCGGGCTCGGGGAAGTCGACGGCCTCGCCGTCGTACGCCAGCCGGTCGGCGTTCTCGGCGACCGCGCAGGCCTGGGTGCGCAGCTCGGCGACGCCCGCGAGGCCCGAGCCGGACACGGCCTGGTAGGTCGTGGCGACCATGGCGACCAGTCCGGCCTCCTGGTGCAGCGGCTTCAGTACCGGCATGGCGGCCATGGTGGTGCAGTTCGGGTTGGCGATGATGCCCTTGGGGCGGTCCTTGACCGCGTGCGGGTTGACCTCGGACACCACGAGCGGCACCTCGGGGTCGCGGCGCCAGGCGGAGGAGTTGTCGATCACGACGGCGCCCTGCGAGGCCACCTTCTCGGCGAGCGCCTTGGAGGTGGCGCCCCCGGCCGAGAAGAGCACGATGTCCAGTCCGCTGTAGTCCGCGGTGGCGGCGTCCTCGACCGTGATGTCCGTGCCCTGCCACTCGATGGCGGATCCCGCGGAGCGAGCCGAGGCGAACAGCCGGAGCTCCTCGACCGGGAACTTCCGCTCGGCGAGGATCTTGCGCATGACGGTGCCGACCTGCCCGGTGGCTCCGACGATTCCGACCTTCACGGGACTCCTCCGTACCTTTTCCGTACTTTTGTACAGACTGCGTGGCCTGGTGTGTTCCATGATGCGTCTGTCCCCGGCCGGGTTGTCCAATCCATTGTCCAAGGGTCGGGACGCATGGTCCTGCTCACATGCCGAAGGGCGGGCGACAGGGTCGCCCCCCCCCCCCCCCGGCCGGGCGGAGACCCCCCCCGAGCCGCGCGGGTGGGGGGTGTTGGGGGTGAGGTTATAGGGCAACCACAGCGGAGC
>NZ_JBHXFA010000122.1:6271-13317 GCF_042724175.1 Streptomyces sp. NPDC127084 | reverse complement strand
TCTCCAAACTTCGTGGTCCGGGGGGGGGTTGTGTCCACATGCCCACCTGGCGGGGGGGGGGCCCGCGGGCCCCCCCCCCCTCCGGCGGTCCGGTCGGTCACGCCTCGGCGGACCTGGCGTTCCGTGTTACGGGATGACCTTCTCGATCACCACGCTGCCGGTGCCGGCGGCGGTACCGCGGGCGTTCAGCAGCTGCACCTCGCCGAAGAACTGACGTCCCTCGGGAGCCTGGCTGCCCACCAGGACCTCGGCGGCGACCTGCGCCGACGCGCCGCTGGCGAGCTTGACGTCCTTGGTCTCGTCGACCTCGACCGAGCCGAGGGAGGACGAGAAGAAGACGTCCCGGTAGTCGTACTCGGTGCTGCCGCTCGGGACGGCGTAGCCCACGATCTTGATGGTGTAGGTACCGGCGGCGGGCTTGGCGAGGCTTACGGCCTCCTCCGAGTCACCGTCGGCGGACGTACCGACCTGCTTGTCACCCAGCCACACCTCGAGGTCGAGGTCGGCACCGGTGTCCGAGGTGCTGCCGATGGCGACGTCCAGGCGCTCCACACCCTCACCGATGGTGACGGTGCTCTCCTGGGTCTCGCCGTTGGCGATGGTCGGACGGGTGACCTTCGCCGAGCCCAGCGAGCCGCCCTTCAGCTTGCCGTCGATCGCGGCGAAGGCGTTGGAGACCGTCCAGTCGACCTTGGCGGCGGTGCCGACCTTGGCCTCGGGGATGGTCTTCACAGCCGGGTCGAAGGTGGCGCCGAGCAGGGACACGTCCAGCTTGTACGTGTTGTCCAGCAGCGGGGACGTACGGCGGGACTCGACCTCGATCTCCCAGACACCGGGCTGCGGGTCGGCGTACGACCGCAGGTCGGGGCGGCAGGTGTTGGTCGGGCTGGTGTAGTTCGGGTAGCAGTAGATCGTGGCGCTGTCCTCGACGGCCACACCGTAGGGGTGGATCGAGATGAAGCGGGTCTGGCTCTTGTCCTTCAGCCCGCTCAGCGCGACCTCGAGGGTCTTGGCACCCTCGGGGACGGTCACGAAGTACGACTTGTGGCTGTTGCGCTGCACGGTGCCGGACGCGGAGTACGCGTAGTAGGACGGCAGGGTGAGCTGCTTCGCGACCACGACCGTGGAGAGGATCTGGCGGTCGACACCCTCGGTGCGGAGGTCGTCGAGCTCCAGGATGGCGCTGTGCACACCGGCGGTGAGAGGCAGTGCGTCCACCTTGACGGTGACCGGCTCGTCCAGGGGCAGCATCACGTAGCCGCGGCCCGGCAGGTCGAAGGTGCCGTCGTTGTACTTCCAGTCCAGCTCGTGCCGGATCGGACGGTCCGGACCGGTGGTCCGGGTGATGGTGATCGTGTACGACTTCTTCTGGCCGGCCTTGAGGCCGCCCTCGCGGTCGTACAGACCCGTGCCGAAGCCCGGGGTCTTCAGGAACTGGTCGATCGCGGTGTCGACCGGCGCCTTCACGCTGTACTCGGTGGCGGTCGCGCCGGCCTTGACGGCCTCCCAGGCACCCGGGATGTTGATCAGGCCGGAGCCCTGCTCGTGCGCCGCCGCGCCGTCGATCTTCTTGGCGCTGCTGGTCAGCGCCGTGCGCAGGTTCGCCGGGGACAGGTCGATCTTGCGCTGGTTGGCGGCGGAGAGCAGCAGCGCGCTCGCGCCCGCCGCCTGCGGCGAGGACATCGAGGTGCCCTGCAGCATCCCGTAACCGGCCGGCAGCGTGTATCCGGCCTCGGCCACCGGAGCGCCCGGCAGCCAGGTCTGGATGGTGTTGATCGAGGCGCCGGGGGCGGTGATGGTGGGGGTGAAGCCACCGTCTTCACGCGGACCGCGCGAGGAGAACGGGAACATCGCGTACGGCTTCGCGACCTCGGAGCCGTAGTTGGACGCCCAGGTCTCCTTGGAGATCGCGGCACCCACGGAGATCACCTTGTCGGCCAGACCGGGGTCGCCGATGGTGTTGATGCCGGGACCCTCGTTGCCCGCCGAGATGACCAGCTGCACGCCGTACTCGTCGATCAGACGGCTGTAGAGCTCCGCACGGGCGTTGTTGCCGTCGTTGAGCGCCGGCAGACCGCCGATGGACATGTTGACGATGTCCACACCGCGGTTGATGACCAGGTCGGCCATGCCCTCGGTGAGCGCCACGTTGGTGCAGCCGCCGCTCCAGGAGCAGGCGCGCGACGAGACCAGCTTGGCGCCGGGCGCCGCGCCGTTCATCTTGCCGCCGAACAGGCCGTTGGCCGCGGTGATGCCCGCGACGTGGGTGCCGTGCTCGGACTCGATGATGCCGACGTTGACGAAGTCGGCCTTCTTGCCGACCCAGTCGCCGCCCAGCGGGTCCATGGCCACGTTCTTGCGGATCTCGATCACGAACGGGATGCGCTCGGCGACGTCGGTCGCCGGGTTGTCCGTGCCGAAGTAGCCGACCTGGTAGCCGTCCTTGTACGGCTTCATCGGCTCGTTGTCGGTGAAGTCGCCGTTCTGGTCGGTGTCGACGCGGACGGTGCCCGCGGCCGGGTCGTAGAGCAGCCCGAACCGGTCGCTGGTGTCGCCGTCGCGGTTGACGTCGCCCTTCATGTCACCGTTGGCGGTGATCGACTCGGTGAACCGGCTGAACTGGTACGAGCCGGCCGGAGCCGTCCAGGTGCTTCCCGAGGCGGTGAACGTCGGGCCGGCGACCGGGGTGATCTGGGCGCGCCAGGTGCCGTCGTTGTCCGTGATCGGGTCCGTCGCGGTCACCCAGTCGGTGATCTTGCGCTCGCCGGTGGTGGTCTTCTGGAGCGCCGGGTGAGCGATGTCGACACCCGAGTCCATGATGCCGATGGTGACACCGCGGCCGTCGTACTTCGGGTGGTCCTCGACGAACTTCACCGCGCCCGTCTCGAAGGACGGGTTGTACGGGTTCTTGGCGGGCGTCTTCTTGTCCGGAGCCGCGTAGCTGCCGGCCTCGGTGCCCTTGCCGCCCTTGCCGGACTTGCCGTTCGGCGAGGTGGCGATCCCGCTCGCGCGGTCGCCCGCGGGGGTCGGGTCGTCCAGCTCGATCTCGTGCTTGAGGTCGATGCCGTGGACGCTGGGCAGCTTGCCGGCCGCCTTGATCGCCGCCTCGGCCTTGCCGGTCGGCACGGTGGCGCGGACGTAGCCGAGCTTGTCGTAGACCTTGCCGACCGAGGCACCCGGTACGGCGTCGAGCTGCGCGGCGACCTTCTCGGTCTCACCGGGGGCGGTGGCGACCATCATGGTGACGGTCTTCTCGCCCTTGGTCTCTGCCTGCTCCAGGAGGTCGGCGTCGGCCGCCCCCAGCTTGTCGGAGCTCGTGGACTTCACGGGGGCGGAACCGACCGGGTCGTCAGCTGCCGCCGCGAAGGCGGGCACGACTCCAGCGGTAGCCAGCGCGGCCACCAGGCCGGCCGCGGCTGCCACACGGGCCGCGCGCCTCCGGCCGGATATGGAGCTCTGGGATTCGGGGGTCATCTACATCCCTGTCGGTGAAAGAAGAGAGTCCGGATTTCGGTACCGGATGACCGCTCACCCTTTCGTAAGAGACGGGTGTTTGTGGAGAGTTGACGGAGACGTGAAGGGTCGATGGCGTACATCCGCCACTGGCGTGACATCGGACGAGGGGGTGAACCATCCTGATTCCGGACATTCGGTCGTTCGGGTTCGAGGGGTGGTCAAGGGATGGTGTGGGGGATCCCCGATTGCGCTGCGCGTCATGATGTGGTGAGCGGTTTCCGTGCTGTGCTCGCCATGTGTGCGCGATGTGCCGCGTTCGCCGTGCGGGCTCTGATGGCGCCGCCGGCCGGTTCACGCGGCACCGGTTCACGCGGCACCGGTTCACGCGGCACCGGTTCACGCGGCACCGGTTCACGCGGATCGGCTCGCGCGTTCTCCCCGCCGTGTCATGGGACAGGACCCGGCCGCGCCGTGCCCCCGCTGGGGAGGACGGGAAAGCCCTTAGCCTCGTTCCATGAGTCGGCGATTGAGAGTCGCGGCATACGCCGTGTGCGTACGGGACGGACGGATACTGCTCGCCCGCTGGGTGGCGCGCGACGGCATCAAGCGCTGGACGCTGCCCGGCGGCGGGATGGACCACGGAGAGGATCCGGTCGACACGGTCCTGCGCGAGGTGGCCGAGGAGACCGGCTACCTGGCGGAGGTGACCGCGCTGCTCGGTATCGACTCGATGCGTGAGCGCCAACCGCGCAAGCTCTCCGGTGACGTCGACTTCCACGGTCTGCGCGTCGTCTACGAAGGAGAGATCACCGGGGGTGAGTTGCGCCCCGAAACGGATGGTTCCACCGACCTGGCCGCCTGGCACGAGCTGACCGCCGTGCCGGAGCTCGAACGGGTCGCGCTGGTCGACATCGGCTTGGCGCTGTGGCGGCAGCGGCCCCCGGCGGGCACGACCCGGGCCTGTCACGGGAACGGCTGAAAACCACTCAACCTTGTGCACACCGGTCAACTTGAGGGCGCCGAACGGAGTCCATCGGGTCGAACCATCTCCGATCCGCCCGCAGTTCGCGTAGACAGGAGTTCTCGAATGGCCGTGCGTCTGACCGTACGCCCTGCTCGCATGATCCGGCCGGTGCTCGCCGCAGCGGTGGGGGCCGGGCTCGCCGGCGCCGCGCTCGTCACCCCGGCGGCAGCGGCCGGCACCCCCGGTCCGTCCTCCGGGCACGAGCGCACCCGGCAGGCATTGGAGGCGGCCGTCGCCGAGGGAGTGCCGGGTGCGCTCGCGCAGGCGGCCAGGACCGGGCGCCCTGCCTGGAACGGCGAGGCGGGCGTGGCCGACCGCACCACCGGGCGTGAGCGCAGGCCCGAGGACCGCTTCCGTGTCGGCTCCATCACCAAGACCTTCGTGGCCACGGTCATCCTCCAGTTGGAGGCCGAGGGGAGACTGAGCCTCGACGACACCGTGGAGCGCTGGCTGCCCGGACTGGTGCGGGGCAACGGAAACGACGGACGCGCCATCACCCTGCGGCAGCTCCTCAACCACAGCAGCGGCATCTACAGCTACACCGAGGACCCGGGGTTCCTGGCGAAAGCCTTCGGGCCGGGCTTCTTCGAGCACCGCTACGACACCTACACCCCGCGCGAACTGGTCAGGCTCGCCATGAGCCACCGCCCGAACTTCGCCCCGGGCACCGACTGGCAGTACTCCAACACCAACTTCACCCTCGCCGGACTGGTCATCGAGAAGGCAACCGGCCGCCCCTACGGCACGGAGGTCGAGCGCCGGATCCTGCGCCCGCTGGGGCTGCGCGGCACCTCGGTACCCGGCATCCGCCCATGGCTGCCGGGTCCCAGCGGACGGGCGTATTCGATCCTGGTCGGCCCTCCGCCGAACGAGACCATCCACGACGTCACCGAACTGAACCCGTCGGCCGCCGGATCGGCCGGCGAGATGATCTCCACGACCGGGGATCTCAACCGCTTCTACCGGGCACTGCTCGGCGGACGGCTGCTGCCGAAAGAGCAGTTGAAGAAGATGACCACGACGCTCCCGACTGATGAGGACGCGCCGAACCTCCGGTACGGGCTCGGGCTGATGGCGGTGAAGCTGTCCTGCGGCAAGGAGGTCTGGGGGCATGGGGGCGGCATCCACGGCTCCTCGTCGGGAGCCGTCGCCACCCGTGACGGCGGTCATGCCCTCGCGCTGAACTTCAACAGCGACTGGGTGGGAGACACCACCGTGGTGATGGAGGCGGAGTTCTGCTGACCCCGGGGCCGGGGCACTCAACGGGGGAGGACCACGACATAGGCGGCGGGCTCCCGATGCGGTGAGGCCATCAGGGCGGTGCGGATCACCGCCGCCTGCTGGGCGGGGGCGTCCCGCAGGCGCTTCGGCGAGACATGTACCACCGTGATGCCGAGGCGCTCCAGATGCTCCCGCTTACGGCTGTACGCGGGCCACTCCAGATCCGGACCCGGCCCGTCCCCATGCCCGTCCCCCTCGGGGCGGGGCGGGCGCGGGGCGCGGGTGTCGAGCTCCAGGGCGATCGCCTGCTCGGGCCAGTAGGCGTCGACACTGCCGAGATGGGGGCCGCCGGGCAGTCGCAGGTCGACGTTCCAGACCGGTTCGGGCAGCCCGTACAGGCGGATCAGCTCGTACAGCCGGTCCTCCGCCAGCGCCCGCCCCTCGGCGAGCAGGGAGTCCACGGCGTCCATCAGGTGGGGCCGGGACAGCAGGCGCGCCCGGTTCAGTTCCCCGACCACGGCGGCGGGTTCGCAGTAGCCGGCGCGTACCGCCTCGGTGAGGAGCCGGCGCACCGAGGTCGCATCGGTCAGCCGGGCGACCGCGTCCGCCAGCGCCCGGGGCACCGGAGCGACCGGCAGTCCCGCGAGGTATTCGGGCCGCGGCGGCGACTGGGTCCGGATCAGCCGGGCGCAGCCCGCCGACCGCAGCCGCCGGGTGCGTGGCACCAGCACGTCGATCCGGCTCAGCAACGGCAGGGCGGGTACGGAGGCGAAGCGGCGCAGCGCCAGTGCCGCCAGCCCTGTGATCATGGCCTCCCCGCCGCCCGCGGGCCGGTCGGCGTACGCCAGGACCGCGTTCAGCCGTTCCTCGCTGGTGAGCGGCCTCCGGTGCAGCACATACACACCGGGCAGCACCTGCTGCCATGGCCCGCCGGGTCCGCACTGCTCGGCGGCCCGGTCCGCCGGCACCCCGTGCGCGCGGAGCTGCGTAGCGGTCAGTACGCGGCTTCGTACATCGGACCGAAGGCTCAAGGGGCGAGGAGAAAGAGGGGTGTTGGGGTTCATGATGCGCCAATTCCCTTGCCCCGCAGGCCTTCTAACCGCTGTTACACGTTCGTCGACAATTCCGGACAACACCGCCCTAAAGTACGGTAGTTCGAAAGCCGATCAGGCGCTGCGCTGACCGGGCCGCCGCGCCGGTGCCGGGGGTGAACCGGTACCGGCGTCGTATGCCCGGTTCCGGACGGGGTGTGGGGGGGAAATATTTTAACTGAAGACAGCCACAGCGCCGAGGCAATGAAGAGATAGAGGCAGCCCGAAAGGGCGGACGCCGCCGGGCCCAGAAC
>NZ_JBHXFA010000122.1:3461-6261 GCF_042724175.1 Streptomyces sp. NPDC127084 | reverse complement strand
GCGCGGCCCGCCACTTAGGACCCCCCCCGCCCCGAGCTCGCAGCGGCTCAGTCCCGTGCCGCGTCCCGCCGCTGGGCGCGCAGCGCGCGGGCCAGATCGTCGCGCTCCTCGGTGACCAGACGGCGCAGCGCCGGAGCGGCGTCGGGGCGCGAGGACAGCCAGCCGTCCGCCGCGTCCAGGGTGGCCTGGTCGTCCTGGAGACCCGGGAACAGCCCCTGCACCACGTTCATGCCGATCTGGATGGAACGCTCGGCCCACACCTGTTCGATCGCGGCGAAGTACTTCTCCGCGTAGGGCGCGATCAGCTCGCGCTGCGAGGACTGCACGAAGCCCGAAATCGTCGCCGCCACCAGCGCGTTGGAGAGCGCGTCGGACTCCACGACCTGCGCCCAGGCCTGGTCCTTGACCGCCGCGGACGGGCGCGCCGCCAGACAGCGGACCTGGTGGCGCTTGCCGGAAGCGGTGTCGTCTTGGGCCAGCTCCGCCCCGATCGCCGCCTCGTCGGCGAACCCGTGCGCGGCCAGCGGCTCCAGCAGCGCCCAGCGCAGCTCCTTGTCGACATCGAGGCCGTCGATCTTCGCGGTGCCGTTGAGCAACCCCTGGAGCAACTGGAAGTCGGCCGCCGTGGCGGCCGCCGCCGCGAAGAACCGTGCCCAGGTCAGCTGGTGCTCGCTGCCCGGCTCCGCGAGCCTGAGCTCCCGCAGCGCGCACGCGGACAGCAGCCGCCCGCCCTCCTCGCGCCAGGACGGAGCCGCGTAGTGCACCAGTGCCGTGCGCGCCCACGCGTGCAGCATCTGGAGCACCCCGATGTCCGACTCCCGGCCCGCGAAGTCCATCACCACGGCCACGAAGTCCCGTGCGGGCATGAGCGCGTCCCGCGTCAGACTCCACAGCGCCGACCAGCACAGTGCACGGGCCAGCGGGTCGGTGATCGCACCCAGGTGAGCGCGCAGGGTCTCCAGCGAGCCCTCGTCGAAGCGGATCTTGCAGTACGTGAGGTCGTCGTCGTTGACCAGCACCAGCGCGGGACGCTCCGCCCCCGCCAGCTCAGCCACGATGGTCCGAGCCCCGACGACATCCACCTCGGCCCGTGCGTAGCGCACCAGGTCCGGCCCTTCGAGCCGGTACAGCCCCACGGCCACCCGGTGCGGCCGGAGCTCGTCGCCCTCCTGGAGCACCGCGAGCTCGGTGATCCGCCCTTCGGCGTCGTATACGGCCACCGGGGTCAGTGTGTCGACCCCCGCGGTCTGCAGCCAGGAGCGCGACCAGGCAGCCATATCCCGGCCCGAGGTCTCCTCCAGCACCGAGAGCAGATCGCCGAGCCGGGTATTGCCGTACGCGTGCCGTCCGAAGTACCGCCGGGCGCCCTCGAGGAAGGCATCCCGTCCCGCGTAGGCCACGAGCTGCTTCAGCACCGACGCGCCCTTGGCGTAGGTGATGCCGTCGAAGTTGAGCTTGGCGTCCTCCAGGTCACGGATGTCCGCCGTGATGGGGTGGGTGGAGGGCAGTTGGTCCGCGCGGTACGCCCAGGCCTTGCGGTTGTTCGCGAAGGTCACCCAGCCGTTGTGGAAGCGGGTGGCCTCCACCATCGAGAAGGACCCCATGAAGTCTGCGAACGACTCCTTCAGCCACAGGTCGTCCCACCAGCGCATGGTGACCAGATCGCCGAACCACATGTGCGCCATCTCGTGCAGGATGACGTTGGCGCGCCGCTCATACGACGCCTGGGTCACCTTGCCGCGGAAGATGAACTCCTCCCGGAAGGTCACACACCCCGGGTTCTCCATCGCCCCGAGGTTGTACTCGGGCACGAAGGCCTGGTCGTACTTCCCGAACGGGTACGGGTAGCCGAAGTGGTCGTGGAAGAAGTCGAAGCCCTGCTTCGTGACGAGGAAGATGTCGTCGGCGTCGAAGTGCTTGGCGAGCGACTTGCGGCACATGGCGCCGAGCGGGATCTCCAGTGTGTTCCCGTCGGGCAGTGTGCGGGTGTAGAGGTCGGTCTCGTAGTGGTAGGGACCGGCGACCACGGCGGTGATGTACGTCGAGATCGGCTTGGTCTCGGCGAACCGCCAGCTGCCGCCGTCCCGGGACGCCACGGCCTCGTTGCTCCAGACCGTCCAGCCGTCCGGCGCGGCCACCTCGAAACGGTACGGGGCCTTGAGGTCCGGCTGTTCGAAGTTCGCGAACACCCGGCGGGCGTCTGCGGGCTCGTACTGCGTGTAGAGGTAGACCTCGCCGTCCTCCGGGTCGACGAACCGGTGCAGCCCCTCGCCGGTACGGCTGTACGCGCACTGGGCGTCGACCACCAGCACGTTCTCGGCGCGCAGCGCGGGGAGCGCCACCCGGGCGCCGTCGAAGACGGCCGCCGGGTCCAGCTCCTCGCCGTTCAGCGTCACGGTGGTGACCGACGGGGCGATCAGATCGGCGAAGCTCGCGGTGCCCGGCTCGGCCGCGCGGAAGCGGATCGTCGTCACCGAGCGGAACGTCCTCGGCTCCGTGGCCTCCTCCGCGGTGGCGGACCGCACGTCGAGGAAGACCTCGTACCCGTCGACGGACAGCAGTGCGGCCCGCTCACCGGCCTCGTCGCGGGACAGATTCTCTCCGGGCACGGCCACTCCTCTGTGTCTCGTTCGAACGGCACTGATCCTCGCATGGGCGCCGACGAGAGTGCGGACGGCCTGGGCCTGGGGCCTTGGGGACACACAGAAGGGGGGGGGGGGCGGGCGGGGGCGTGCGTGCGGGGGGGGGGGGTGGCCTTCCTGCTCAGGGGGGGGGGGGGGGGCGCGGGCGGGCGCTCGGG
>NZ_JBHXFA010000122.1:0-3451 GCF_042724175.1 Streptomyces sp. NPDC127084 | reverse complement strand
GGCGCCGAGGTGTGTGGGGCGGGCGGGGGGGGGGGGCTTGGGCCACAACATTCGGGGCCTCGGGTGGTCCGGCCCCCGCGGCGGCCCCTCCTCCATCCGCCTGCAAGTGAAGGTTGAGAAGACGATCACGAGCAGGACGATCCACCATGGAGCGTCACGGAGTGATCAACGGCGTCCGCTCCTTCGCCTCGGCGTGGCGCTTCGCCACGTCCTGCCAGTTGACGACGCCCCACATCGCGTCGATGAAGTCCACCTTCTGGTTCTTGTACTGGAGGTAGAAGGCGTGCTCCCAGGCGTCGAACACCAGGATCGGCACCGAGCCCTGGCCGACGTTGCCCTGGTGGTCGTAGACCTGCTCGACGATCAGCCGACCGCTGACCGGCTCGTATGCGAGGACGCCCCACCCGGAGCCCTGTGTGGTGGCCGCGGCCTTGGAGAGCTGGGACTTGAACTTGGCGAAGGAGCCGAAGGACTCGGCGATCGCGTCCGCCAGCTCGCCCACACCGTCCGCGGCCAGCGGCTCACCGCCGCCGCTGTCCTTCGGGGACGCCATGTTGTGCCAGTAGATGCTGTGCAGGATGTGGCCGGAGAGATGGAACGCGAGGCTCTTCTCCAGACCGTTGATCGAGCCCCAGGCCTCTTTGTCCCGTGCCTCCGCCAGCTGCTCCAGGGTGTCGTTGGCACCCTTCACATAGGCGGCGTGGTGCTTGTCGTGGTGCAGCTCGATGATCTGCGGATTGATCACCGGCTCCAGCGCCGCATAGTCGTACGGGAGTTCAGGAAGCGTGTACACGGCCATGTCCAAGCCCTTCGACCACTAATTGCAAACTATTCGCAAGTGCAGGCTAGCAGCAACAAGATCCGGTGCGGGCGTGACCGTGATCAGAAGACCGAAAGGCCCCCGGAAATGCGCCAAGCGCAGTCCGGGGGCCTTGTCGGCGGGTTCGGAGCGTCAGTCCGCTGACCGCGTCCGCTTGCGGCTCCGCTGTACGAGCACACCGCAGACGGCCAGCGCCAGGGTCATCCCACCCGTGTAGAGCAGCTGCTCCCGGGTGCCCGGCTCACGCAGCATCAGTACGAACACGCCGAGCATGCCCACGATGGCGATCCAGGTCAGCGCCGGGTACAGCCACATCCGCACCACCAGCTTCTCCGGGGCCTCGCGCTCGGTGCGGCGGCGCAGCACCAGCTGGGAGACGGCGATGAAGAGCCATACGACCAGGATCACCGCGCCGATCATCTTCAGCAGCCAGGGGAACACGTCATCGGGACGGGCGTACTTGAGGACCGCGCATACGAGTCCGAACACCGATGACGCCAGGACGGCGATACGAGGCACTCCGCCGGAGACCCGGCCCAGCACCTTCGGGCCCTGGCCGCGGGCGACGAGCGAGTAGGCCATACGGGAGGCGCCGTAGATGTTGGCGTTCATCGCGGACAGCAGGGCGACCAGTACCACGATCTGCATCACGGTGGCCGCGCCGGGGATGTCGAGGCGGTCCAGGGCGGTGACATAGGGGCCCTTGTCGGGGTTGGCGACATCCGGGTGGTTCCAGGGCACCAGTGTGACGATGACCGCCATGGAGCCGATGTAGAACAGCCCGATCCGCCACATCGCCGTACGCACCGCCTTGGCGACGCCCTGGACCGGGTGCTCGGACTCGGCCGCGGCGATGGTGACCGTCTCCAGACCGCCGTACGCGAAGAGCGAGGCGAGCAGGCCGATGACCAGGCCTTCCGACCCGTTGGGCAGGAAGCCGCCCTCGCCCGTGAGGTGCGCCGTGCCGGGCGCCTCGGTGCCGGGCAGCAGGCCGGTGATCGCGAGGCCGCCGAGAACCAGGAAGAGGACGATCGCGCCGACCTTGAGGGCGGCGAACCAGAACTCGAACTCGCCGAAGTTCTTCACCGCGGCCAGGTTGGTGCCGCAGAACACCGCCATGAACAGTGCGACCCAGGCCCACTCCGGTGTGCCGGGCAGCCAGCCGCTGACGATCGCGGCGGCGCCGATGCCCTCCAGGCCCACCGCGACGGACAGCAGCACCCAGAAGGACCAGCCCGCGGTGAAGCCCGCCCAGGGGCCGAGCGCCCGCTCGGCGTGCACGGAGAAGGAGCCGGAAGCCGGATCGGCCGCCGACATCTCGCCGAGCATGCGCATGACGAGCATGACGAGCAGCCCGGACACCGCGTAGGCGATGACGATCGACGGCCCCGCGGCCGCGATGCCCTCACCGGAGCCGACGAAGAGACCCGCGCCGATCACCCCGCCGAGGGCGATCATCGACAGGTGGCGCTGCTTGAGACTGTGCGCGAGCGCCGGGGGGCCGACAGTGCCGGTGGTACCGGCGGTCTTGTCGGTGGCCGGCGCGGGCGCCTGGGTCCGAGACATGGATGTGCCTTGTGTGTGGGGGGACAGGGGCGGCCCAAGTCTGGGCCCCGTACCGCTCGCAGAGCACGGGTGACCGCTATACGGACAAAATGCTCACACAATGTGAAGCCTTGGGCACCAAGCGGTTGCGTATCAGACGTATCCGCACGCGAGGGCTGGGAGCGTTGGAGGGAGTCGACAGGCCTTCCGGAGTGCGCCCTCCTCGCTCCGAGCACGCTTTTGGGCTTTCGTGCTCGTCAGCTCAGTGATCATCGTCACGCCGTTCAGGGGTGCGCCCACCTCGCTTTGTGAGAACTCCATCAAGGTGTCGATCGACGGTTGTTCTCGACCGACGGTGAACGGGCGTTCACTTGTCGGTTAGCGTCGTCATGTCCACTTCGACACTGCCCCTGCCCCTGCCTTTTCGCGGAGTACCGATGAGCGCCACTGCCGCCGCCCCCGTCCGCCCGCCGTTCACCGGCGCGGTCCTCGCCGACCTGCTGCCCGCCTCGCGCACCAAGGACATCGCCCTTGTCGTGGGCGGCGCCGTGCTCACCGGCCTCGCGGCCCAGATCTCCGTCCCGGTCCCGGGCTCCCCGGTCCCCGTGACCGGCCAGACCTTCGCCGCGCTGCTCGTCGGCAGCGCGCTCGGCGCCCGCCGCGGCTTCCTCTCCCTCGCGCTATACGCCGTCGCGGGCGTCGCGGGCGTGCCGTGGTTCGCCGAGGCGTCGTCCGGCTACGCGATGCCCTCCTTCGGCTACATCCTCGGCATGCTGCTCGCCGCCACCGTCGTCGGAGCCCTCGCCCGCCGTGGCGCGGACCGCTCGGTGCCGCGTACGGCCGGGGCGATGGTGCTGGGCTCGGCGGTCATCTACGCGGTCGGCGTGCCGTATCTGGCCATCGCCACCGGGATGGCCTTCGGGAAGGCCGTGTCCCTGGGGCTCCTGCCGTTCCTCGTCGGTGACGCGCTCAAGGCGGCACTGGCGATGGGAGCCCTGCCCGCTGCCTGGAAGCTCATCGGCCGCCGAGGCTGACACCTCACAGGCCCGGCCCGCAGGCCCGGCTCAACGGCCCGGAGCCCCGTCC
>NZ_JBHXFA010000121.1:0-23842 GCF_042724175.1 Streptomyces sp. NPDC127084 | reverse complement strand
GCTCGACCCCACCGCCCCACCGCGGCGCGGGGCTCCCTGGGCTCTCTTCCCCTGCCCCGGGCCCCCCCCCGGGCGGCCCTTCCCCGACCCCTACGTCGCATGACGTCCCATCAGTTCGGTGCACCGTGAAACCATCCATCTGTCTCTGCATGATCGTCAAGAATGAGTCCGCTGTCATCGAACGCTGTCTCGCGTCCGTTCGCGACCTGATCGACACGTGGGTGATCTCCGACACCGGCTCAACCGATGGCACGCAGCAACTGATCCGTTCGGCACTGGCCGGCATCCCAGGAGAGCTGCACGAGGAGCCCTGGGTGAACTTCGGCCACAACCGCAGCCTGAACATCGAGCACGCCAGGGGCAAAGCCGACTACCTCCTCCTCCTGGACGCCGATCTGGTCCTGCGCCGCGAGGGGCCGCTGACCTCGCTCGTGGCCGACGCCTACATGCTGCGGCACGACTGCGCCACCTCGTACTGGATCAAACGCCTGGTGCGCGGCGACATTCCCTGGCACTACGAGGGCGTCACACACGAGTACCTCACCACCGACCGGCAGACGAGCCAGGAGAACCTGACGACTCTGGTCATCGAGGACTACGCCGACGGCGGGTCGCGTCACGACAAGTTCGAACGGGACGCCCGTCTGCTCACCGCCGAAATGCAACGGGACCCCGACAACACACGCACGGTCTTCTACCTCGCACAGACGATGCGCGACATGGGCAACACCGAGGAGGCGGTCCGCCTCTACGAACTCCGCGCGCAGATGGGCAAATGGGCGGAGGAGGTCTACTACTCCCGGCTGCAGGCCGGGATCCTGAAGGCCGACGCCGGTGACTGGCCCGCAGGCATGCACCTGCTCACCCAAGCCTGGGAACACCGGCCCCAGCGCCTGGAAGCCTGCTACGAACTCGCTTCACGCCTGCGCACCATGGGTCACCACCACACCGCCCACGCCTTCGCCAGCGCCGGCCTGGGCAGGAAGATGCCGGACGACATCCTCTTCACCCAACCCTGGGTGTACCGCTGGGGCTTGCTGTTCGAGTACTCCATCACGTCCTACTGGGTGGGTGACCCGGCCGCGTCACTCAAGGCCTGCAACCAACTCCTCGCCATGCAGGACCTGCCCGAACCACACCGGCTCCAGACCCTCGCGAATCACGAGTACGCCAGGGTGGCGAGCATCGCCGCCGGGAGCCGGGACACCCGCCGCGTCACAGCACCACGCACACGACGAAGCCCGGCGAAGCGGCGGACACGATGAACACCACGGCACTCGTACGCGCTGGTCGGCTGCGGCGATGAGGGGTACGTCCCTCGCCGGGAACTGCGATCAGCCCGCCTCCGGCGCGTCGATGATGTTGCCCTCCGCGTCGAGCGTGTGGGTACGCCAGTACCGGTCCCACTGGTCGTCGACCTTCTGCGGCACCTTGTCCTTCGGATAGCGGACATAGCCCTTCGGAGGCTGCTCCCCATCCGGGACACAAGCCGAACCGGTGTCCCCCACCGTCATGACGGGGTACTCGCCATCGCCGCAGATGTCGTCCTGGACGGAACATCCGCTGAGCACGGCCGCCGCAACCACGGCCGCGCACGCGGCGGCCGTGGCAGTCAACCCCCTGCGGAGGTCGGAGACGCCGGGAAGCCGGCTGATCCTGCTGCGGGTGAGGGACATGTCGGTCTCCTGTCGTCGTTCTGCCCACCACTATGGGTGACGTAGATCGTTGTGCCCTGAGTACTCCTACTCACCAACGCACCCGTGCATACTCAACAGACCACACGCACACCCACCCGGCCGACACAGAGCTCCGGTTCGTTCATCGGGTGACGAGTTCCGCGACAGTGCTCCTGCGGACACCGGGTGGTGGCCCCAGTCGCCAGCGCCACCCTGGTCCCGTGTCCGCGGGCGGGTGAGAATGCCGCCATGACGGATACCCCAGCCACTTCGGCAGCCCAGGACACCGCCCCTGCCGTCCGCGTCGAGCGTGACGGGCCCGTGACGACTGTGGTGTTGTCGCGCCCCGCTGCCCGCAATGCCGTGGACGGACCCACGGCCGGCCGACTGGCCGACGCCTTCCGGGCGTTCGAGGCGGACGACGGTAGTGCCGTCGCGGTGCTGTGGGGAGAGGGAGGGACCTTCTGTGCGGGCGCCGACCTCAAGGCCGTGGGCACCGAACGCGGGAACAGAGTGGAACCGGAGGGCGACGGGCCGATGGGGCCGACGCGGCTGCGCCTGACCAAACCGGTCATCGCGGCCGTGGCGGGCCATGCCGTGGCGGGCGGGCTGGAACTGGCGTTGTGGTGCGATCTGCGTGTGGTCGAGGAGGACGCGGTTTTCGGGGTGTTCTGCCGCCGGTGGGGGGTGCCGCTGATCGATGGCGGTACGGTCCGTCTGCCGCGGCTGATCGGCGAGAGCCGCGCGATGGATCTGATCCTGACGGGCCGGGCGGTCCCGGCCGCCGAGGCTCACGCGATCGGCCTCGCCAACCGTCTTGTCCCCACGGGCAAGGCGAGAGCGGCCGCTGAGGAGCTCGCCCGGCAGATCGCGTCGTTCCCGCAGTTGTGCCTGCGCCACGACCGTCTGTCGGTACGCGAGCAGCACGGGATGCCCGAGTCCGAGGCTCTGGCGGCCGAACTGCGACACGGTGTGGTGCCGCTGTCGGCCGGTGAGACCCTCGCGGGTGCCGCGCGATTCGCGTCCGGGGCGGGACGGCACGGTTCGTTCACCGACTGAGCACGAGCGCCCTGGCGGTGGTCTTAGCCGTGTGTCGCGGCCGGACCGACTGCGCGCCCTCCCTGTCGCCGTCGTCCTTGGCTGCCCGTGCCTCACCAGACCAGGTCCGCAAGAGAGACAAGGGTGTTGCCGTGAGTTTCTTCGGACGTTCCGTGGCTCTTGACTCGAAGGGCTGAAGTGACCCAGTCTGAACAGATGTTCAGAACAGGTGTTCAGAACGTTCGGAAGCATGCCGACGTGGCGGTGATCGGCGGCGGCATGGCCGGCATGGCGACGGCGCTGCGGCTACAGGCGGCTGGGCTCTCCACGCTCGTGCTGGAGGCACACGGCCACGCGGGCGGCTGCGCCGGCTACTACCGGAAGCGCGGCTTCTCCTTCGACGTGGGCGCGACCACCCTGGTCGACTTCGGCCCTGGCGGCGTCGGCGGCGAACTGCTGGAGACAGTGGGCATCCCACCGCTGGACGCACACGAACTCCCCGGCTACCGCGCCTTCCTGCCGGACCGTGAGGTGGTGCTGCACCGCGACCATGCCGCATGGCACGCTGAACGGTTGCGCAAGCTCGGAGACAGCGAGGACCACCGCCGGTTCTGGGCACTGCTCGACCAGTTGGCACACATCTTCTGGCGGGCCAGCCGGAGGGGCGTACGGCTGCCGGTGCGCAGCCCCGCCGACGCCGTCCGCGACCTGCGGGCGGTCGGGATGCCCGGCGTGCGGCTCGCCCGCCATCTCAACCGGAGCCTGGGGGACGCCCTTCGGGACCACTCCCTGAGGGGCGACCACGCTCTGGTCGGACTGCTCGGCATGCTGGTCGAGGACACGGTGCACACCGGTGTCGACGACGCGCCCCTCATCAACGCGGCGCTCGGGGTGACCATCCGGGGCGCGGGACTGAGCCGGCACACCGGTGGCATGCACGGGTTCTGGCGCGTACTCGTACAGCACTACCGGGAGCTGGGCGGCTCGCTCCGCGTGGGCTGCCGCGTGACGCGCGTCGAAGGCGGCCCTGGCGCCTACCGGCTGACCACCCGGCACGGTGACGTGCACGCCCGCCGTCTCGTCTGCGCGGTCCCCGCCGCCACCGCGGCGGCGATCTGCGCGGGGCTCCCCGTCGCCCGCAGGCTGCGGACGTACCTTCAGCGTGACGCGGACGCCCTGGGCGGTGCGGCCGTGGTCTTCCTCGGTGTGCCCGAGTCCGAGGTGGCGGGACAGGACCTCACGCACCACCAGGTGCTTCAGGCGTACGACCGCCCCCTGGGCGACGGCAACAACATGTTCGTCTCCGTCTCGGCACCCGGGGACGCCCTCAGCGCTCCGCCCGGGCACCGGGCGGTGATGATCTCCACCCACACCGAGCTCGCCACCTGGCGCGACCTCGACCCGACCGCGTACGAGCAGCGCAAGAAGGAGACCGGCGAGCGGCTGGTGGCGCTGGCCCGGCGCGTGTACCCCCGGCTAGGAGAGCGAGCCGTTTTCGCGCAGACCGGGACGCCACGCAGCTACGAACGATTCGCCTTCCGTCCGGACGGGGCGGTCGGCGGAGTGCGCCAGCATCTGCGCAACACCAACCAGCACGCCGTTCCGCACGATCTCGGCGGCCCGGGACTGTGGCTCGTCGGCGACTCGACCTGGCCGGGCCTCGGCACGGTCGCCTGCGTGCTGGGCAGCCGCATCGTCGCCGATGGCATGCTGAGAGAGAAGGGACGGGCCCGATGACTCCACCCGACCCGGCCGCCGCGCCCGAACCACCAGTCCCGTCAGCTGACTTGGCGCCCCCGGCCGCCGGGTCCCCGGCGCCGGGTCTGCCGTCCCTGGCGGACTTGGGCGAGGACCTCCTGGTCACCACCCGCAGGCAGCGGATCGTCGCCCTCTGCCGCCCGGGCGTCGGCGTGCTGTGCTTCGCGGGCGCCGTGTGGTGGGAATGGTGGTGGCTGACGCCCGCGATCGTCTTCGGCATCTTCGTCGCCATCGTGACCGTCACCCACGACGTGGTGCACGGCACTCTCGGTCTGTCGCCCCGCGCCACCGACTGGGCGCTGTTCGCCATGGGGTTGGTCCTGCTGGAGAGCGGGCACGCCTACCGCTCCACGCACACCCAGCACCACCGGATCTTCCCGCACCCCGATGACCCGGAGGGCTACCCGGCCGAGCTGTCGCTGCTCGGCGCCGTCGCGTACGGCCCCGTCTTCCTCGTACGCCTGTGGTTCTGGTCCTACCGGCGCGGGCGGGACCGCGGTTGGCTCCTCGCGGAAGCCACGGCCCCGTTCGCCGCGCTGGGCACCGGAGTAGTGCTCCTGCCCCACACGCCTGGGGTGCTGGTCTATACGGTGATGGCAGTAGTCGGGAGTTGGGTGTACCCCCTCCTGACCGTGTACCTACCGCACCACGACTACGGAGACACCCCGTTGAAGCAGACCCGCACCCTGCGCGGGAGGATCATCCCCGCCGTCTTCCTGGAGCTCACCTACCACCTGGAGCACCATCTCTACCCGCGTGTGCCCAGCCATCACCTGCCGGAGCTCGCACGTCGACTCGAAGGCCACTTCGCCGCCCACGGAGTCCGGCCGGTGCGCGTTGTCTGACACTCGTGACCGCGTCCTCGACGCCACCCTCGCCTGCCTGGTGCACAACGGCCACGGAGGTACCACCGCCCGGGCCATCGCCCAGACCGGCGGCTTCGCGCCTGGGGTCATCTACTACCACTTCTCGGACCTGGACGACCTGCTGGTGGCGGCGCTGGTACGGACCAGCGCGTCCCGGATACGGCGCTATCGCGCCGAGCTGTCAGGGACGGACCGAGCCACCCACGCGGTCGCCCGGCTCCGCGAGCTGTACGACGAGGACATCGAGACCGGGCACATCGCCGCTGTGCAGGAGCTGTACGCCGGTGCCAGGCCCGGTTCGAAACTCGCCGCCCAGCTGGCCCTCGAAACCCGGAACTGGGAGGAGCTGGCCGAGGAACTGCTGGCCGTGCTACTGCGCGGCAAGCCGCTCGCGTCGGTCGTGCGCGTTTCCGTTCTGGCGAGCGCGGCAGTGGCGTTCTACCTCGGTATGGAGACGCTTACCCACCTCGATGGCGACCGCTCCCGCCCGGCGGCCCACTTCGACCAGGCCGCCCGGCTCGCCGCGGTCTTCGACCGGGTTCCCCGCCTCAACCGGCGGGCGCGCCGCACGTCCTGAACCGCAGGCTGCTGCGCTCCGGTGCGCCGCCGCGAGCTCCCGACGGCTGTTTGTCATCCGGAAGGCGTCTCATGCCGCCGACGCCCGGGTGGAGTCGCCGGTGCCGGCACCTTCCTCATGCGTGGCCGCCCGGTCGGTGGTCACCAGACGTAGGCGAGGCCGGGTGTGACGCGGGGCGGGCGGGCGCCCCAGGCGTTCCTCGTAGCGGTCCATGGCGAGGACCAGCAGCAGCATCGCGGGCGGCATCAGGAAAGCAACGAGAATCACGACCACTCCCTTGGGCTGTTGCTGTCCGCGTCACCGTCCGCTGACCTGATCACGCCTCCTCGAAAGTGGATGTCCTGTGACGGTTTGACCAGCCACCCGGCCGGCCGACAGTGCGTCGGACCTTGAACCGGTCATGCTCCGGAGGCAAGGGGTCAGCCGATCGACTCTCCGCACACGCCCTGCGGGCAGTTCCGCCGACGAGGCATCGCGCTCTGCGCCCATCGAAGGAACTCCGCGATTCGAGACACCGCCGCTCGCGACTCCGTGGTGCCATACCTGTGGTTCGGTGGCCGCGGCGGACACTCCCTCTGCCGATCGCGGTCGGACCGGTGTGGCAGTGGTACGAATATGACCGCCGGAAGCACGTGTGCTGCCTGCGACTGTGGATCGGAGGTGCCTTTCGTGGAACCCACCGACTGGCTGCTGACCGTCAGCGAGCGCGGCAATCCCGCCACGCGGTTGGACCGGCGGCGCAGCGACGGAACGGCTTGGTCGGTAGGCAACGAGGTGCGCCCCCTCGTCCACGGCGCTACGTACTTCGCCGAGCTGCTTGCCGCGATCCGCGCCTTGCATCCCGGTGACCTGCTGCTGTTCACCGACTGGCGCGGCGACCGCGATGAGCGGCTTGCCGGCCCCGGCACCGAGGTCGGCGACGTGCTGCGCAAAGCAGCGGAGCGCGGCGTCGTCGTCAAGGGGCTGGTGTGGCACTCCCATCTGGACAGTCTGCAGTTCAGCGAGGAGGAGAACCGCCACCTGGGGAAGGAGGTACGGGCCGGGGGTGGCGAGTACCTGCTGGACATGCGGGTGCGTCCCGGTGGCTCACACCACCAGAAGCTGGTGGTGCTGCGGCATATGGGCCGACCCGAGCTCGACGTCGCGTACGTCGGCGGCATCGACCTGTCCCACAACCGCAACGACGACATCGACCACGGCGGCGACGAACGCTCGCAGCCCATCGCGGCCGCGTACGGTCCGCGCCCGCCCTGGCACGATGTCCAGCTCGCGATCCGTGGTCCGGCGGTGGGTGACCTCGAGACCGTCTTCCGGGAACGTTGGCAGGACCCGGCGCCACTCACCAGGAGTCCGCTCAGCCGCCTGCGCGAATGGCTCCACAAGGAGGACACGCACGCGGATCCGCTGCCTCGCCGGCTGCCCGACCCCGCGCCCTGCGGCCCCCATTCCGTACAGGTGCTCCGCACCTATCCCAATCGGCTACTGCGAGGCTACGACTTCGCGCCGGACGGCGAGCGCAGCATCGCACGCGCCTACCTCAAGGCACTTCGGCGAGCCCGGGCGTTGATCTATCTGGAGGACCAGTACCTGTGGTCCCCGGCCGTCGTCGAGCACTTCGCCCGGGCCCTGCGCGACAGCCCCGGGCTGCGGCTGATCGCGGTCATCCCCTCGGTTCCCGAGCAGGACGGCCGGCTCACCCTGCCCATGAACCTCATCGGGCGCATCACGGCCTTGGAAACCCTGCGGAAGGCGGCGGGCGGGCGAGTGGCGGTGTACGGAGTGGAGAACCACGCCGGGACACCGGTGTACGTGCACGCCAAGGTCTGCGTGATCGACGACGTGTGGGCCGCGGTCGGCTCCGACAATGTCAACCTGCGCTCGTGGACACACGACTCCGAACTCAGCTGCGCCGTCGTGGACGAGACCGTGGATGCCCGGGAACCACATGACCCCGGCGGACTGGGCGACGGTGCGCGCCGCTATGCCAGAGACCTCCGGCTGCTGCTCGCACGGGAGCACTTGGACCGGGAGGCACCAGCCGACCACCAGGCTTCGGACGAACTGTGCGATCCCGAAGACGCGTTCGAGGCGTTCGCCGCGGCGGCCGCCGCGCTGGACTCCTGGCACGAGGGCGGCCGGACGGGCCCCAGACCACCTGGGCGTCTGCGCGCCTATCGGGCACCGAGGCTGTCGCGTTGGGAGCGGATGCTCGCGATGCCGCTGTACCGCGTCATCGTCGACCCGGACGGGCGCCCACTGCGGCTACGGCGACGCAACTCCTTCTGACTCCTCCTCCGGGAGACCGGACAGTCCGGGAGGCCCGTGCCTGGTTTGAACGCCTCCCAGTCGGTCAGGCGAAAGCCACACGTCGGCCCTGTCGCGCAGCCACGTACGGCCGCTTGCCCTCGTACCCGCTGAGCGCGGCGCGGAGCCTTCGGCGGGGAAAGCCGGCGTACCCGTCGATGAACGGTGAAAGGGAACCCATGAATAAGATGAAACTGAAGAGGCAGGGAAAGGTTCCGCTCGCCTACAAGCCGGTCGGGTTCGCCTTGGGCTGGGGCGGCGGCACACTCGCCGGAATCGCCTTCCAGAAGGCGTGGAAGGTGCTGCGCCACGAGGACAACGCGCCCGACGCGCTGGACCGTGACCGGGGCTGGGGCGAGATCCTGCTGGCCGCCGCGATGCAGGGTGCCATCTTCGCTGTCGTCCGCAGCGTGATCGACCGGTCCGGGGCCGAGGCCGTGCACCGTGCGACGGGCGTCTGGCCGAGCGGCGACAGGATCGGCAGGGACTGAGCCGCGCCACCACACGTATGACCGGCACCGCATGCTTCGCGGACCTGTCCCCGAACCGCACGGGCTGCGAGGTCCGGGCCGCCCACGGACCCCGCCTCGCCGTTCCACGGCACCACTCCTGGAGACGACCGAGGGCGTTGCGCGACTGCTGCTCATGGCGACCGTGATGGGTTGTCGCGCGCGGGACGCTGTCCGGCGACGGCCCACACGGCTCTGGGCCGCCATCCTGCTCCCGGCGCAGTCGGCACGCGCGGAAGCGCGCCGGTGAACGCCCGGCCAGAGCCTGCCGACTTCTGAAGCGGTTTGTTCGGTTCTGTCAGGCCAGGATGAGTCAGTGCGGCGGGCGCATCTGGCGGGGCGCGACTGGGGTGTGCGACGCTGATGGAGTCTCCAGCCTGATCCGGTGGGGTACCCCGCGTCGCTGGATGGTCACCGTGGTGGCCGTCATTCGGTACGGGTGGTCTTGCTCGGCTGTGCGCGGCGCCAACGCCGCGCGCTTGACGGCCTTCTCCCTCCCGGGAGCCGACCGTGATGGGCTCTGTTCCCGAACGGCGGTCCCGATCATGCGTGACTTCGACATGAGTGTCAGCGAGTTTTCCGGGCGCACGGTGGTCTCCCTGACCGGTGAGCTGGACCTCGACACATGCCCCGGGGTGGCCCGGGCCATCGACGGCCTGACGCTCCACGGCAGGACCCTCACCCTGGACCTTTCCGATGTCTCCTTCATGGACTCCAGCAGTCTCAACATGCTGCTGCGCCTGCGGAGGCGCGTCGAAGCCGAGGGCGGCGTCCTGGAGTTGCGCGGTTTGCAGGAACAGGCCCGGCGCATCCTGGAGATCACCGGCACACACGCCCTGTTCCGCCTGCTGCCCGGTCTGCCGACGGCATCGCGGTCGCAGCCACCGTCCGGCGTCATCCAGGAATCCGTCTGACGTCGTGCCGGCAACGCGAGACAACACGAAGGCGCCACGCACACCAAACCGGCTCGCGCCCGGCCGAAGTCCGGTGAAACGTATGCGCGGACGCTCCGAGGCGCGTCTGTCGAAGCGTCTGGGCAGGCGCCCCGGGGATGGCGAGGTGCGGGCGGTCCGGGGCGCCCCCTGGCCCGGGGCGTGGAGCGTACCTTTCGCGTAGGCTTCGCTACCTGGACGTGACCGGGGGCGGAGCGGATGGCGGCTGAGGCGGCGCACAGGTGGGGATCGAACCTCGATGCGGTGGTGGTGTACGCGCAAGGCGCGGTCTGCCGCAGGCTGGCCGGGGGCAGGGTGCCGCCGGACGGTCGGGTGCGCGTGACGGGGCTGCCCCGCTCGCTCGACGCCGGTTCACTGCGGGTCCGGGTCCTGGGCGCCTCCGGTGTGCGGGTCGTCGAAGCGCGGGTGGTGATCGAGGCCGGTCCGTCCGCCCCCGAAGGCGTCGGCGAGTTGCAGCGTGAGGTGGAACGGCGACGGGACATGTACGCGGCAGCGGTGGCCCGCCGGGACCGGCAGCTGGCTCTGATCGAGGAAATCGCGGGGTTGCGCCCGGTTCCACCGCCCCGCAGGCGCGACGAGCCGCACCGCAAGGCCCCTGCGGAATCGTGGCTCGCGCTCGCCGACTTCGTCGAGGAGCGGCTGACGCGCGGGCATGCCCGGCTCGCGGAGCTGGAGAAGGAGTCGCGCCGGGCGGAGCACGAGTTGCGAGTCGCTGAGGACAAGCTGGAACGAGCCTCTACCGATGCGCGGTCGGCGCAGGTCGGGACAACGGTCTGCGCGGCCTTGACGCTTGGCCGGGCCCGGGGCGCCGAGGCGACGGCCGATCCGGACGCCGAGGTCGAAGTGGAGGTGGAGTACCAGGTCCCCGGCGCCGTGTGGGTGCCGGCCTATCGGCTCGTCCACCGTCAGGGCGATGACAGCGGCAGCCTGGTGCTGCGCGCCTCGGTCGCTCAACGCACCGGCGAGGACTGGACTCGCGTGCGCGTCGCCGTGTCCACCGCCGACCTGCGGCGCCGCACCGATCTGCCGAGGCTCCGCTCCATCCGGATCGGGCGCCGTCAGCCCACTGTGGCGCCTTCCGGTTGGCGCGAGCCCCCGGCGGGGCTCACCGACCTGTTCGCCGGGTACGACGCCGCAGGCCCGAGCCCTGCTGCTGCCGGAGCCGGCTCCGCACCCGTGGCCGCCGGGGCCGTCTCCAGGCCCGCAGTCGTCCCGCCTCTGCCGCCGGCTCCCCAAGGTTACGGCGCGCCGCCTCCGGGGCTCCCGGTGGCCGGTGGCGCGATACCCGCCCCCGCGGCATCGGCGATGGCGGGTCGCCCCGGTCCCGCTTCACGCAGCATGGCCTTCGCCGCCCCGGCGCCCGTGATGGCCGCGGCTCCCGGATGTCCCGTGCCACCGCCTCCACCGGAGCCGGCGACCGGTCCGCCACGGCCGAGTGGCGACGAACTCGACTATGCCGCCCTCGTCCTGAGCGGCCCCGACGAGCAGCGCAGTCGCAGGGGTCGGCTGTTCCCGACTGCCGGCGACGATCCCGTCGCAGTCGAGTATCGCCGCCGGGCAGCGGAAGCCGCCGTGCTGCCGCTGCCCGGACACGCCGTACGGCCACGTGAGGCGGCGGGATCCTTCGACCATCGTTTCGACGCCGCGGCCCGCGCCGACATCCCGTCTGACGGCACCTGGCACACCGTCCCCCTTGTCGACATCCCGATCGGGCTCCGCACGGAGTACGTCTGCGTGCCGTCCGTCGAGGAGACGGTGTACACGACGCTGGTGCTCTCCAACGCCACCGACCGTGCTCTGCTGGCCGGCCCGGTGGAAGTGAGCGTCGATGACGAATTCGTGCTGACCGCCGCGCTGCCCACGCTCGCCCCCGGCGGGGTCCGCCGGCTGGGTCTCGGGCCGGCCGAGGCCATCCGGGTCACCCGCCGTACGGAGCTGCACGAGTCTGCCTCGGGGCTGCGCGGCAACACCACCGTGCTCGACCACCGTGTCCATGTGGAGCTGGCGAACCGGCTGGGGAAGCCGGTCACCGTGGAGGTGCGCGAGCGCGTTCCCGTCACCTCGGAACAGGATGTCCGGATCGAGGAACGGGCCGGCTGGAAGGCGCCTGGTGGTGACGAGGGACCCGAGCACGCTCCGGGCACCCGTCTCTGGCGGGTTGATCTGCCCGCCGGCGGCACCGCCGCTCTCGACGGCGGCTACCTGATCCGTATCCCGGCCGGCAAAGCCCTGGTCGGCGGCAACCGGAGGAGCTGACGCACGCCATGACCGAGATCCCGGACCCGCTCCCCCTTCCCGTCACCGCTGTCACCTGCCTGGAGGACCGAGCCCACGTCGAGCGCACCGCAGTGCTCGAACTGGAGGCCGGGGTCCACCGGCTGCGCCTTGGGCCGGTCAGCGCACTCGCCGTCGACCGCACGCTGCACGCCGAGCTGACGACCGATCACCCGGATCGTCCGGCGAAGGTGCTGGACGTGCGGATCGTCCGCAGTTGGACACCGCGAGCCCCGCTGCCTCCCGGCGACGAGGACTCGGCCCTGCGCCACCGTGTGCACGGCCTCGTGGAGGAACGGCTCGCTCTCGGACAGCGGAGGGATCGTCTCGCGGCCCGTCTGGACACGCTCGGTCGGCTGGCGACCGATCTGCTGAGGGAGATCGGCGAGGGCGCCGGGTCAGGCGAAGCGGAACCGGTGCGCTGGGCAAGCGAGTTGGATCGAGTGGATAGCGAGCGGGACGTATTCGGTGAGGAGCTGCGCACCGTCGACGCCCGACTTGCGGCGGTGGCAGGCGAACTCGCCGATGCGCAGCGGGCACTGGACCTCTCCGAGGAGTCGCCTGCGGACCTGGTCGGGCATGTCGACCTGACCGTGCAGGCGGTGGCAGCCGGGCCGGCGCGGCTTCGGCTGAGCCACCTCACCCCGTGTGCGCTGTGGCGACCCGCCTACCGAGCCGTGCTGGACGGGAGCTCCCTGACGCTGGAGACCGACGCGATGGTGTGGCAGCGCACCGGGGAGGACTGGTCGGGCGCGCGGCTGACGTTGTCGACGGCACGGTCGGCGCAGGCGACCGAACCCCCGCGGCTGGACGAGGACCGGCTGTCCGTCAGGGACCGCACCGCTGTGGAGCGCCGCACGATCGACGTCGAACTGCGCGAGGAGCACATCGGGGATCTCGGGCCGTCCCCCGTACTCGGCCTGCCGGGTGTGGACGACGGTGGCGAGGTACGGGTGCTGAAGGCCCCGGAGCCGGTGTCCGTGCCAGGCGACGGGCGCGGGCACCGGGTGCCGGTCTCCGTCTTCACCACGTCCGCGCGCAGCGAGCACGCCTGCTCGCCCGAGCTGTCCCCGCTGGTCACGCAGGTGGTGCGGTTCGACAACCGATCCGGTCACGCGCTGCTCGCAGGGCCCGTGGATCTGATCCGCGGCAGCGGGTTCACCGGCCGCGGAACCCTGGACTTCACCGCCGTCGGCGCCTCCGCCGAACTGGCCTTCGGCAGTGCTGACGACCACCGGGTGGTCAGGCTGGCCGAAGAGTCCCGCGACACTTCCGGACTCACACAGCGCACCGTGGTCACCCGCACAGTCCGGCTGCATGTGTCCCGGTTTTCCGCGCCCGGGGAGTACGGCGAGCAGGCGGTCGTCCTCCGAGAGCGGATCCCGGTCTCCGAGGTCTCCGCGGTGCAGGTGCGCCTCTGCAAGGAAGCGTGTTCCCCACCGCCCGACGTGGTGGATGCCGAAGGCATCATCAGCTGGACCCTCATGCTGCCACCCGGTGGGCGGCGCTCGATCACCCTGGTCTATGAGCTGACGGCGAGCGGGAAAGTCGCCGGGCTCTGAGCTCGGGCGATCGGTTCACCTGCTCAGTACTGATCGGACGCGGAATGCGCCGGGGAATGTCCGCGTCCCCACCGGCAATGCGGGGTCGAGGGGCCTGCTGAGACCGGCCGGCCGCCACATGGCTGGTCTTGACAGCGCCATTCTCACACAGGCTCCGGTGACGGGATCGAATCCGCCGGGCGCGAGTCCGTCATGCTCCCAACAATCCTGACGCTTGTGAATTCTTGTTGCCAGGGATGCTCTGCGTGTTCTCGTAGCGGCGCAGTCCGCGGTGCGCGACCATACGGACGCCGCGGACCGCGCGTTCAACGCGTCATACACGGGCGGGGCTACGGGCGCGACCCGGAAATCCGAAGAAACGTCAAGAGCAGTAAACCAGCGCAGGGAAAGACCGAGACAGGAAGGCGGACGGACGTGTCCGGAAGCGAATCCGAGAATCCAGCGATCCCTCCCCCGACACCGACGGAGACTCGCCCGAAGACGAACCAGGACTGGTGGCCGAACCAACTGGATCTGCAGGTACTCCACCAGCACTCCCCCCAATCCAATCCCATGGACGCGGACTTCGACTACGCCGAGGAGTTCGCGACACTCGATCTCGACGCACTCAAGCAGGATGTGTTCGGGGTGATGACCGCGTCCCAGGACTGGTGGCCGGCCGACTACGGCCACTACGGGCCGCTCTTCATCCGGATGAGCTGGCACGCGGCGGGAACGTACCGGATCGCCGACGGACGGGGCGGCGGCGGCGCCGGCGCCCAGCGTTTCGCGCCCCTCAACAGCTGGCCGGACAACGCGAGCCTCGACAAGGCGCGCCGTTTGCTGTGGCCCGTCAAGCAGAAGTACGGCAGGAAGATCTCGTGGGCCGATCTCCTGGTCTTCGCGGGCAACTGCGCCATGGAATCGATGGGGTTCAAAACATTCGGATTCGGTTTCGGGCGGGAGGACGTCTGGGAACCCGAGGAGATCTTCTGGGGCCCCGAGGACACGTGGCTCGGAGATGAGCGCTACAGCGGCGACAGGCAACTCTCCGGTCCTCTGGGCGCCGTGCAGATGGGGCTGATCTACGTCAACCCGGAAGGGCCCAACGGCAACCCCGACCCGCTGGCGGCGGCCACGGATGTTCGCGAGACGTTCGGGCGTATGGCGATGAACGACGAGGAGACGGTTGCGCTCATCGTCGGCGGTCACACGTTCGGCAAGTGCCACGGTGCCGTCGATCCCGAGTACATCGGCCCGGAACCCGAGGCCAGCCCCATCGAGCAGCAGGCCATCGGCTGGCGGAACAGCTACGGCAGCGGCAAGGGCGCGGACGCGCTCACCAGCGGACTCGAGGGCGCGTGGACCTCCGAGCCGACGAAGTGGGACAACGGGTACCTGGACAATCTGCTGGGGTACGACTGGGAGTTGACGACGAGCCCGGCCGGTGCGAAGCAGTGGACGCCCACGGACGCCTCGGCACAGGGCAGCGTGCCTGACGCGCACGACACCTCGAAGCGCCACGCCCCCATGATGCTGACGACGGACCTAGCACTGAAGTTCGACCCGGTCTACGGGCCGATCGCGAAGAGCTTCCACGAGAACCCGGACAGGCTCGCGGTGGCCTTCGCCAAGGCGTGGTACAAGTTGCTGCACCGCGACATGGGGCCCGCCTCGCGCTACCTCGGGCCGTGGGTGCCCGAGCCGCAGCTGTGGCAGGACCCCGTCCCGGCGGTCGATCACGAACTCGTCGCGGACGCGGACATCGCGGTCCTCAAGGACAGGATCCTCAGCTCGGGGCTGTCCCTCTCCCAGCTGGCCACCACCGCCTGGGCCTCGGCGGCGAGCTTCCGGGGCACCGACAAGCGCGGCGGCGCCAACGGGGCACGGATCCGGCTCGCACCGCAGAAGGACTGGGAGGTGAACGACCTGCCTGAGGTGGCTGAGGTGCTCAGGACCCTCGAGCAGATCCAGCAGGACTTCAACCAGTCGCAGGCCGGCGGAACCAGGATCTCCCTGGCCGATCTCATCGTCCTGGGCGGGTGTGCGGCCGTCGAGCAGGCGGCGCAGAACGCCGGGGTGGACATCGCGGTCCCGTTCGCACCCGGGCGCACGGACGCCTCGCAGGAACAGACGGACGTGGAGTCGTTCGCCGTGCTCGAACCCAGGGCGGACGGTTTCCGCAACTACCTCCGGGCGGGCGAGAAGCTGTCGCCGGAAACCCTCCTCCTGGACCGGGCCAACCTGCTGAACCTCACCGCTCCGGAGATGACAGTGCTGGTCGGCGGCATGCGGGCCCTGAACACCGGCTTCGCGGGGTCGCCGCACGGCGTCTTCACCCACCAGCCGGAGGCGCTGACCAACGACTTCTTCGTCAACCTGCTCGACATGAGCACGGAGTGGAAGACGTCGACCTCCGACGCGAACGTGTTCGAAGGCCGCGATCGCGTCACAGGGGACGTCAAGTGGACAGCCACCGCGGTCGACCTCGTCTTCGGTTCGCATTCCCAGCTCCGAGCCATCTCCGAGGTCTACGGATCCAGGGATGGGGGAGCGAAGTTCGTCCGTGACTTCGTCGCGGCGTGGACCAAGGTGATGAACCTCGACCGGTTCGAACTGCGTCGGCCCTGAGCTCCCGATCGGCGAATGAGCCACCGGCCACCGGGGGCGCGTCACCAGCGGACTCGTTGACGAGGTGCTGCGCCCCTGCCGCGGAAGCAGGCAGGGGCGCAGCGCGCTTCGCTCAGATGCGTGATCACCGGTGCCCACCGGGTGGCCTGAGTGACCTCGTCGCCACCGAGGGCTCTGATCTCCTCGACGGCAACAACAAGATTCTCGGCGGCGCCGTCACCGTGGACAGCACCACGGTCGCCGGAAACCGGACCGTCGGCGCGGCCGGACACGGCGGCATCTACACCACCACCCCGATCGCCCCCACCGGCCTCGGCACCACCACCGTCACCGGAAACAGCCCCACCAACTGCCTCCTCAGCCCCGCACCCGTTACCGGCTGCATCAACTGACACGACACCCCGACTTCCGGGCCACGGTTGACCGCCGGCGCTTGGCCGACCAGGAAGCCCCCCGTCGTACCGCAGAGGCCACCTGGCCGCGTGGCAGGGAGAGACCCGGCGCCTACCATAGAAGGACAGACATCATCGAAGCCTGAAACAGAGCTGAAGGAGCGATGATGGGCGTCACAAGCCACGATTCGATTCCCTCTCTTCCCGCCTCGCTATTGACCGGGCAAAAGGCTTTGGTAACAGGCGCGAATTCTGGAATCGGCAGGGCGACGGCTATCAAGATGGGGCAGGTGGGCGCCGATGTCGTGGTCAACTACGTTGAAGACGAAGAGGCAGCCAAAGAAGTAGTCTCCGAGATCGAGGACTTCGGTGGGCGCGCTTACGCACATCGGGCTGACGTAGCCAACGAAGACGAGGTCGTCACCATGCTGGAAGCCATGGTTGACCGCTTCCAAACCATCGACATCCTCGTCGCCAATGCCGGAATCCAGAGAGACGCGCCATTTGAGAACATGACGATATCCGAATGGCAGAGAGTGCTCGATGTCAACCTGACGGGTCAATTCCTGTGCGCCCGGGAAGCCATAAAAGAGTTTGTTCGACGCGGTGTGGTGCCCGGTACTTCCAACTCTGCCGGAAAAATCATCTGTATCAGTTCAGTCCACCAACTCATACCGTGGGCCGGCAGAGCCAACTACACCGTGTCCAAGAGTGGCGTGCAGATGCTCATGGAAACTCTGGCCCAGGAATTTTCGTCGCGCAAGATCCGGGTTAACGCTGTGGCTCCCGGAGCCATTCGCACGCCCATGAATCGCCCAGCATGGGAGACGCCAGAAGCCGAGGCCTCATTGGTGGAGATGATCCCCTACGGAAGGGTGGGAGACCCTGAAGAGATCGCAACCGCTGCCGCGCTGCTCGCCTCCGACCTACTGGACTACGTAGTGGGAACCACTCTCTACGTCGACGGCGGCATGAAACTCTTCCCGGAGTTCCTCCACGGAGGCTGACTCGGGCGACGTCTAGGCGTCGCCCTTCCCGACGCCATCCGGCGGAGGTTGCGCGTCTGCCTCTGCGTACGACCTGTACAGACGCTCCTCCTCGGCTTTCCCAGGGAAAGTTCGCAGGACCAGAATCGCCCCACCGGCGATTGAGGCGATGGATGCACTGCAGGCCCAGTCGGATCCGCCTTCGAACGATTCCTTGGCTGCGACGACGATGGCATGCGCGTATTGCGGGTACCGCTCTGCGATTGCGGACGCGAGCGAGAAGGACTTGGCGAGTTGAGCCTGAACACTCGTTGCGATGTGGTCGTAACCGGAGCCTGCCGGGACGTGCTTGCTGAATGATGCACTGTATTCAAGTGTGAGGATGCTGCCCAGAATGGACTGCATGACAGCACCGCCGAGGTCACGCTGCAGAGCAGCGACGGCCGAAGCCATGCCGGTTCTCGCAGACGGAACCGAGGCCGTCAGAGAGTAGTTGACCGGCGTCCCTGCGAATCCGACGCCGAACCCCAGGAGGGAGTACGCCAGCAGAATACTGGAGTACGGGCTGTACTCTCCCCATAAAAGCATGACCAGCAGTCCTGCGCAGCAGAAGATGTAACCGACCAGGATCGTGACGCGGGATCCGCGACGCCGGAGAAGCATGGCTGACAGAGGAACGGAAAGGATGTTCAGGATGACCACCGGCGTCATGGCCAAGCCTGCCTTGAGAGCCGTATAGCCGTGCACATTCTGAAGGAACTGCTGCCCGATGAACAAAGCCCCCAGGCGCGTTCCGTACAAGACAGCGCCCGCGCAGGAAACCGTCCAGAAAGTGCGACGGCCGGCCATGCGCAGATCAAAGATGGGAAACGTCGCGGCACGCAGGTGCCGTACGAACAGCCAGCCTGTCAGGACACCCAGGCCGGAGAGTGAAAGAGTCAGCCATCCCTGGCCTGGCTGAGAAGCGAAATTGATGGCGAGGACCGCCGACGCCACACAGACGATGGAAAGCACTCCGCCTTTGTGATCCACGGGCTGGCTGGTGGACGCCGTATGCCCTGGGACAAAAACGATGACCAGAACGAGCGCCGCAAGGCCCACAGGAAGCGCAATGAGGAAAGCCGACCCCCACCAGAACCGGGTCATGAGTGCACCCGCCACGGCGGGGCTGAAGGCAACGGCAGCCGCCCCCACGCCACCCCAGAGGGCGATGGCACTCGTGCGTGCTGGGCCCTTCCAGAGAGCCGTGACGAGCGACAGCGTGGTGGGAAAGGCCATGCCGGCCGCCAGCCCGCCGAAGATCCGGGCAATGATCAAAATGGTCAGCGTGGGAGCGAACGCCGAGATCAAACAGGCCGGCAGAGACAGGAACGTCCCTGCCACCACCATGCGCTTGCGCCCGTGCCGATCAGCGACGGCGCTCAGGTACAAGACAGAGGACGCCAGCCCCAAGGTGTAGCCGACCGCCACGAGGTCGAGCTCTGTCTGGGTGGCACCAAAGGTCGTTCCGATGTCGGGCAGCGCGACATTGGCCACAGCCAAGTTGACGTTGGCGACTACCGCCGCCAGGATCAGCGAGGTCAGCACGAGAGCGGAACGAGGCGGGCTCTGTGAGCTCAGGCCGTCGAGGCCGAGAGCCGCGCCGCTAGGAACCGGCCGGGGCACAGGACCTCCTGCGGACGGCAGCGACGTACGCGCGGAAGTCAGGACGACACCGCGCATCGTCTGATCTCATGCCAGCATCATCCCTTTCGGCAATTGCCGGTCCAGGCAGACTGCGATGGCGTTTTCAGCTGCCTGCTGCTTGAGCAGAAGGAACGACTTCTCGGAGTACCAGCCGACATGGGGCGTCAGCAGAACTCCTGGGAGACTGCGCAGTCGGTCCTCCCCCGGAAGCGGATCCTCCTCGAAGACGTCGAGCGCCGCTCCACGGATGCGTCGTTGCTGCACAGCGTCCATCAGAGCCTCGGTGTCGACGAGACCTCCGCGGGAAGTGTTCACCAGAACAGCCTGGGGGCGCAGAAGCACCAACTTCTCCGCGTTGATCAGATGACGAGTCGCAGGAACAAGAGGCACATGCAGAGAGACCACGTCCGCCCGGCGCAACAGGGCATCAAGCCCGATGAGCTCGATCCCGTAGAGCCCAACCGGCGGTGTCCGCAGGCTCCGCGCATACGCCACGACATCGAAGCCCAGGGATTGCGCCTTGGCAGCGGTAGCCTGGCCGATCCGTCCCAGGCCCACCACCCCGAAGATTTGATCGCGAAAGCGGTGCACCGGTTTCACCATGTCGAAGCCTGTCTCGCCCGCTCGCATCTGACGGTCAAGCAGTGGGAGGCCGCGCAGCATCGCCAGTGCCATGGCGATCGCGTGGTCGCTCACTTCTTCCGTGCAGTAGTCAGGCACATGGCACACGCGGACGCCGTGTGCCCGGGCCGCATCCACATCGATCGTGTCGACACCCACTCCGTATCTGCTGACCACTCGTAGCCTGGGCAGGGCGTCCAGCACCCGGGCTGTGACCGGCGCATACTGGACGATCAAACCGTCAGCCTGCCGGCCGGCGGAGATGACGCTGTCCTCGTCCGTGCACCGGGCAGCAACGAGACGCACTCCCGCCTCGCGAGCGATCTGTCGTTCCGGCTCGATCGAACCGTGATCACAGTCCGTAATCACAATGCATGTGCGTGAATCATCCATCGCGCTCTGCCTCTGCTTGCCCAACTCGCGGCCCCGTGTACCGAGCATCCAGGTCACGCCGCAAGTCACCAGTTGTGCATGCTGCCGTCGCGTAGGCGGACCACCGGAAGCTGTCTGGGAACGTACGGGTAGGCGCGGGCGGCATCCTCGTTGACGTCCACCCCCAGGCCAGGGCGATCCGACACGTGCAGCATGCCCTCGCTGTAGTGGTAGCCGACATCGAAGACCCGCGCGGTCGGTTCCACGTGCCCCATGTACTCCTGAATGCCGAAGTTCGGGATTGCCATGTCCACATGAAGGTTCGCCGCGATACCCACCGGGGACAGGTCACCCGCGCCATGGGCACCGGTCTGCACACCGTGCAGGTCAGCAAAGTCGAAGATGCGACGGACGTGCGTGATGCCCCCTGCATGCGTGACAGACGTACGGACGTAGTCGATGAGCCGTTCGCCGATCAACTGCTGGCAGTCCCAAACCGAATTGAAAACCTCTCCGACCGCCAGCGGCGTGATGGTGTGCGACCTGATGACTCGGAAGGCAGACTGGTCTTCAGCGGGTGTCGGGTCCTCCAGCCAGAACAGGCGGTACGGCTCGAGCGAACGGCCGAGCGTGGCCGCCTGGATAGGGGTCAGGCGATGGTGCGCATCGTGCAAGACGTCGAATCCGTAGCCGAGTTCCGCCCTGATCCTGGCCATCATCCGGGGCACGAAATCCAGATACGGGCCGGTCTCCCAGATCTCCTCCATTGGCACCGCTCCGACGGCGGGCTCATAGACTTCGCTCACACCAGTACCGATGCCGTACGTCGCCACCAGCCCAGGAATCCGTGACTGAGCCCGCACCGCACGATAGCCGCGGTCCAGGAAATCCTGCACGCCAGCCACGGTCTCCTCGATGCCGGCGCCGCTGGCATGCCCGTAGACAGTGACTCCGTCTCGGCACCGCCCTCCCAGCAACTCGTATACAGGGAGTCCGGCGGCCTTTCCTTTGATGTCCCACAGAGCCTGGTCCACGGCAGAAATCGCTGTCATGGTAACCGGACCCCGTCGCCAGTACGCCCCGCGATACAGAAAGCCCCAGGTATCAGTGATTCGGCTGGCATCACGCCCGTCGAGCAACGGCAGCACATGCTCACTCAGATACGCCGCAACAGCCAGTTCCCGACCGTTGAGCGTCGCATCCCCCCAGCCAGTGTGGCCATCGCTCGTAGTCAGTTTGAGGAGAACATAGTTACGACCAGGAGACGTTACAACCACTTCCGCGTCGACAATGCGCACAGGACCTCCAATGGCGCAGGGCCCAGGTGACGCCGCCACCGTGCGCGAACTCATAGCCCCCCGAGAACGGACCAGCAAAAGCAGAACACACAGAACCAAGAGCAGCCACGAAACACGCCGCCCCCTCCTTCGAGCGGGAGTCATCGGTCGACGTGGCCGACGCGCGGTGAGTCGTGCAGATCCCCCGCGATGTGCCCTCCGACGGCCGGTCCGTTCGACGGCGCCTTCGTGACGCCGAGGACGGTCACCTGCCCGATCAGCGGTTCGCGACACCGACGCGCCGTATGTGTCGCCGATGCAGGTGATCATGGCGTGTCAGCGCCGGTCAGACGGTCAGGACCATGCCACGGTGGCGACAACGGCAACGCGAGGCTCGCTTGCCTGCGCGCATCGGAGGAAGCATCGTGAAGACCTTGGCCACGGCGATGTCCGTCGCTCTGTCCACCGCCGCCCTGTGGGGAGCCACCACTGTCCCCGCGCACACGGCCGCCGGCCCCCGCTCAACCGGCGGAACGGTCCTGCCGCAGCCGTACTACCCGAACGTCGACTGGATCGCGTGTGAGATCAACAAAGAGCGCCTCGCCAAGGGCCTGCCCGCTCTGCGCATCTCCGACCGGGCCAGCCAGGCCGGGCGTTCGCACGCCAAGGACATGGCGACCATGAGGAAACTCACCTCCAAGGGCAGCGACGGCCGCGATCTGCGGTCTCGCATGTCCCAGGCGGGCCTGTACTCCAACCTCATCTCCGAGTTCATGGCCTTCGGCTATGCCCACGACGGCCACTTCGCTGACAAGGCGACGGACCCGGACCCCACGAACGCGGTCTACAAGGTCCTGATGAACCGCAGCATCGTTGCCATCGGCATCGGTTACGACCGGAGCTACTGGGACGTGAACCTTCTTGGCGCCCACCGCAAACTGGTGACCAGGTCCCCCGCCGGATGCCAGGCGAAGTCCGCCATGATGCGGGCGCTGCCGATGCGAGCCGCGTCCGAGCCGGCCGCATCCTGGAGCGGCCCGGTCTTCGCGCAGGTCCCGCGGTAACGATCCGCGGGCTCCGTCGCCGACAGGCCGCGCCTTCAGCATTGCCGGACGGCGAACCTTGCCGGCCAGCGCCAAGTGACCGTGCCCCAGGTGGCCTCCGCCCGGAGGCCACCCGACAACACGAGACGTTCGGAGCGACGACCGTGCTGGTGTCCCGTTTGTATGACTGGGGTACCAGCGTGGTACTCGAACAGGTCGACGCGCCCGCTCCCCCGCACAACGGCGACCTCGTGATCGAGCTCGAAGCAGCCGCGGTCACTCGCCTCGACCTCGGGCTCATGTCCGGAGCCCTGGCCTCGAAGCCGGACCTTCCCTTCACACCCGGCACCGCCGGCGTGGGTACCGTCACCGCGGGAGAGCCGGAACTGGTGGGGCAGCGCGTACTGGTGCGCGGCGCGGGCGTCGGCCTGGAGCGGCCTGGTACGTGGGCCGAGCGCACCACCGTGCCGAGGAGCGCGGTACGGGTGGTACCGCAGGACACGGATGCCGCTCTCGCGGCCACCTGCTATTCGCCGATGGTCACCGGCTGGGCGGCCGCGGACCCCGTTGGCCGGATCAAGGCGGACGAGAGAGTGCTGGTCACCGGACCGGCCGGGGCGGTCGGATCCATGTGCGTGCAGATGGCCGCCCGGGCCGGTGGGCGTGTCATCGCTCTGGTGCGCAGCGAGAAGGAAGCCGCCGCGGTGCCAGCGGCCGCGGCGGAGGTTCTCGTCGGCCGGAACTCCGAGAACATGGAACGCCTCGGCGCGTACGGCGGGGTCGATGCCGTCCTGGACACCGTCGGTGGCGACACCGTCCCGGCCCTGCTGCCTGTCATCAAGCCCGGGGGCCGCGTGGTCCTGATCGGATATGTCGCGGGCAGGACGCTCACGATCGATCTGCCGGCGCTCCTCACCGCGGACGTCAGCCTGCTGCCCATGAACATGGTTCGCCGCCGTGTTCCCGACACCGTCTTCCGGAACCTGCTCACAGAACTCAGCGAAGGCACCCTCAGGCTGAACACCACGAGCTTCGCCTTCACCGATCTGAACGACGCGCTCGGGGCCCTCACAGGCGGCGGCACCGCCGGCACCATCGCCGTGACGATGTGACGGTGTGACACGAAGCAGCGCACGAGAGCACGGCATCTCTCGGTGGGCGCCGAGTCGCACTGGCCGACCCTGCCATGGGCGACCCGGTGAGGCTTGCGCTGCCACGCCCTACGCCGAGCGCGCGGGGGGGGGCCCGCCCCGCGGGGGGGGCCGGGGGGGGGGGGCGCCGGGGCGGGCGCGCGCCGCGGGGGGGGCGCCCACCCCCGGGGCCCCCGGGGCCGGGAGG
>NZ_JBHXFA010000120.1:0-24254 GCF_042724175.1 Streptomyces sp. NPDC127084 | reverse complement strand
CAGCTCCACTCCACAACCGGAGGCCTTCGTCGTCAGCCAGATTCAGACCGTGTCGTCGCACAAACTCGACCAACCTGCCTGGGCAGTACACCTAGCGCGGCGTGGCCCAGACCACGTGGCCGGGCGGTCGCCAGTCGATCTACTCGCGAGTAGCATCGCTGTCATGGCAGAAACCCAGGTCGACGAGACCACGCCCCAGGTCAAGCAGGACGCCCGCGCCGACCGCAAGGCCGCGAAGCTCGCCAAGCAGATCGGAGCCTTCGCCAAGGCGCACGGGGGCGCCGAGGGCCAGCTCGCCTACATCGGGGAGCGTGGCACCCGCATCGTGCTCGTGGGCGAGGACGGCGGCTGGGGCGACATCGTGGCCCCCACCCACGCCATCGCGGTCAGCGCGGCGGAGAAGTCCGGCATCACCATGCACGAGTCCTTCGACGGCGACTTCGCTGCGAAGGTGCGTACCGGGCCGTACGAGTGGACCCGTATGGCCGGCATCCAGGTCGGCGGCCCGTCGAACGGCTGACACGGGGCCGGGGCAGGGCTGGCGCGGGGGCGGCTCTTCGCCGCAAGGGCGGCACGTCGGGCACCGGGGCAACACCTCATGCCGGGCTCACCCGTTAGGACGTGTGCAAGCACGCCCACCGCGGGGAGGCCCCGGATGATCGATACGCCGTCCTTGGTGGACCAGTACTGCCACGGCGTCCTGCGTACCGAGCTCGGCCTCGGCACCTTCGAGGCGCACCTGGGCAGGACCGCAGGGGCACCCGCGCCCGGCACCACCTTCTTCGACACTCAGACGGGCTTCGCCGTACGGCGCTGGTGCCCGCCGCTGCTCGGTCTGGAACCGCACTGCCCGCCCGCGCACTATCTCGCCCGGCGCAGGGAGCTGGGTGTCCTGGAATCCGGCCGGCGGCTGCTGCGGGCCACCGGGATCTCCACCTATCTCGTGGACACCGGGCTGCCGGGAGACATCACCGGGATCCCCGAGATCGCCGCGGCCGGCGCGGCCGAGGCCCATGAGATCGCCCGCCTGGAACAGCTCGCCGAACACGTGGCCGACACGTCCGGCACCGTGGACGGCTTCCTCGCCAATCTCGCCGAGGCCGTGCACGGCGCGGCCGCGACGGCGGTCGCCCTCACCTCAGTCGCGGGCGTGCGGCACGGGCTCGCCCTCGCCCCCGAACCACCGGGTCCCGGGGAGGTGAGAGGCGCTACGGGACGGTGGCTGTCCGTTCGCCGGGTGGGCGACCGCCTCACCGATCCCGTACTGCTGCGCCATCTGCTCTGGATCGCCGTCACCGCGGGACGACCACTGCAACTGCACGTAGGAGTCGACGATCCGCTGCCGCTCACCGGGTTCGCGGCGGCCACGACCGGCCTCGGCACCGACCTTGTCCTGCTGCACGGCTATCCGTACCACCGCCACGCCGCGCACCTGGCGAGTGTCTTCCCGCATGTGTACGCCGACGTCGGGCCCGCGCTCGCGCACACGGGAGCGGGCGCGGCGTCCGTACTCGCGGAGATCCTGGAGCTCGCGCCGTTCGGGAAGCTTCTGTTCTCCAGCGGATCCCGAGGGCTGCCCGAACTCCATGTGGTCGGGGCGCGGATCTTCCGGGAAGCGCTGGGGCGGGTGCTGAGCGGCTGGGTCGCCGACGGCGCCTGGTCCCGTGCGGACGCCCAGCGGGTTGCCGAGATGATCGCGGCGGGCAACGCCCGCCGCGTCTACGGACTGCCGACTGCTGCCGCGACCCCGCCGCCACCGGTCCGGGGCTCCGTGCCGCCGGCCCGCGTCCAGCGGCATCGCGGCTGAGTCGTGCTCCGGTCTCAGGCGGTGGTGAGCGCGGGGTCCCGCCGTGCCGTGGGCGTCGCCGCCGGGTCGTCGAACGGCCGCTCCCGCAGACTCAGCGCGAGCCGCAGCGCGGCGACCCACATCAGCGAAGAGCCGAGCATATGGGCGCCCACCAGCAACTCGGGCACATCGGTGAAGAACTGCACATAGCCGATGGCGCCCTGGGCGAGCAGCACGACCAGCAGGTCCCGGGCGCGGGCCCTGGTGTCGTCGGGGGCGTCCACCACCCGCAGGGCCAGCCACATCGCGACGGCCAGCAGACACACCACCCAGGCCAGCGCCGCATGCACATGTGCGGCGTCCACCCAGTCGAACGGCATCCGCGGCACATCGCTGCTGTCGCCCGCGTGCTTCCCCGAGCCGGTCACCGCCGTCCCCACCGCGATCAGCAGCGCGGACGACCCCAGCAGGGCCCAGGACAGCTTCCGTACCGGACGCGGCACCCGGGGCCGCGCGGCGGTGTCGCCCTCGCCCGACCTGATCCAGGTGAGGGTGGCCACCGTCAGCAGCGCGTTGGCGGCCAGGAAATGCCCGGCCACTGTCCACGGGTTGAGGCCCGCCCACACGGTGATGCCGCCGAGAACGGCATTGCTCATCACCACCCAGAACTGGGCCCAGCCAAGCCGGGTGAGCCCGCGCCGCCACGGCTTGGTGGAGCGCGCGGCGATGATCGCCCAGCCGACCGCGGCCGACAGGACGTAGGTCAGCATGCGGTTGCCGAACTCGATCGCGCCGTGGATGCCCTGCTCGGGTGTGGCGAAGAGGCTGTCGTCCGTGCACTTGGGCCAAGTGTCGCAGCCGAGACCGGAGCCGGTCAGCCGGACCGCGCCACCGGTGACGATGATGACGACGCTCATCACGACGGCGGAGAGCGCGGCACGCCGGACGGTCGCGGGGGACGGTGTCCAGCGCTGGGCGATGAAGGCGAGGGGGGTCTGCACGGCGACTATCGTAGGCGGCCGCTTGTGCGCGCTTTCACGAGGGGGACGACTGGGCGCGAATGACCATGTCGCGGACGTCGCACCGCGCACGCACACCCACGCCGTGTGCTCGCGCCCAAGCTGTCTGCCCCGTCCTCGCTCGCGCGACTGCGCCCGTCCTCACTCCCAGCGGAAGAACTTCGCCGCAGCCCCAAGCCCGAGCACCGCCCAGCCGGCCAGGATCCCGAGGTCTGCCCAGGGCATCCCGGCGCCGTGCTGAAGCACGTCCCGCAGTCCGTCCGACAGCGCGGATATCGGGAGCAGCCCGAGCAGCGACTGCGCCGCGTCCGGGAACTTGTCGAGCGGTACGACCACCCCGCCGCCCACCAGCAGCAGCAGGAACACCAGGTTCGCGGCGGCCAGCGTGGCCTCCGCCCGAAGCGTCCCGGCCATCAGCAGCCCGAGTCCGGAGAAGGCCGCCGTACCGAGCACGAGCAGCGCGAGTACCGGAACGGGGCCCCCTTCCGGGGACCAGCCGAGCGCGAAGGCGAGCACCGTCAACAGTGCCACCTGGAGCACCTCGGTCACCAGGACCGCGAGCGTCTTGGCCGTCATCAGCGCCCAGCGGGGCAGCGGTGAGGCGCCGAGCCGCTTGAGCACCCCGTAACGCCGCTCGAATCCGGTGGCGATCGCCTGACCGGTGAAGGCGGTGGACAGCACCGCGAGGGCGAGGACTCCAGGGGTGAGGAAGTCCACGGCCCGGCCCGCACCCGTGTCCACGATGTCGACCGTCGAGAACAGCACCAGCAGCAGCGACGGAATGATCACCGTCAGCAGCAGCTGCTCGCCGTTGCGCAGCAGCATCCGGGTCTCCAGTGCCGCCTGCGCCGCGATCATCCGCCCGAGCGGCGCCGCGCCGGGCCTCGGCGCATAGCGGCCCGAAGTGCCCGGCGCCGCTCCCGCCGTCATGCCCGTGCCCTCGCCCAACTCAGCGGTCATGACCGCAGCTCCTTCCCGGTCAGCTCCAAGAAGACGTCCTCCAGGGTGTGCCGCTCCACCGCGATCCCGTCCGGCATCACTCCGTGCTGGGCGCACCAGGAGGTGACCGTGGCCAGCAGTTGCGGATCGACGGTGCCGGAGATCCGGTACGCCCCCGGGACCACCTCCACCGCCGACGTGCCGTCCGGCAGGGCCTTCAGCAGCGAGCCCAGGTCGAGCCCTGGACGGCCGGTGAAGCGGAGGGTGTTCTCCGCGCCGCCGCGGCAGAGCTGCTCGGGGCTGCCCTGGGCGGCGACACGGCCCGCGTCGATGATCGCGATGTCGTCGCAGAGTTCCTGGGCCTCGTCCATGAAGTGGGTGGTGAGCACCACCGTCACCCCGTCCGCGCGCAGCTCGCGCACCAGTTCCCAGGTGGACCTGCGGGCCTGCGGGTCGAGGCCCGCGGTCGGCTCGTCCAGGAACACCAGCTCGGGACGGCCGACCACGGCCATGGCGAGTGCGAGCCGCTGCTGCTGTCCACCGGACAGCCGCCGGTAGGACGTACGACCGCAGGAGCCGAGGCCCAGCCGCTCGATCAGGGCGTCCACGTCCAGCGGGTGCGCGTGCAGTCTGGCCATGTGCCGGAGCACCTCCTCGGCGCGGGCGCCCGAGTACACGCCACCGGACTGGAGCATCACGCCTATCCGGGGACGCAGCCGCGCCGCGTCGGCGACCGGGTCGAGCCCCAGCACCCGGACGCTGCCGGAGTCGGGGCGGCGGTAGCCCTCGCAGGTCTCGACCGTGGTGGTCTTCCCCGCGCCGTTCGGACCGAGGACGGCGGTCACCGTACCGGCGCGGACGTCGAGGTCGAGCCCGTCCACCGCGGTCTTGGCTCCGTACCGCTTGACCAGGCTGCGTACCTGGACGACGGACTCGTTCTTCATGCCGGGAAGTCTAAGGAGCCGTGGACGCACCCCGGGCCCCCGGGTCCAGAACCCGCCATTACCGGAATCAGCTATTCCGTTTGGTGTGAGGGGGCACGGGGGAGTGTGGGGAAGCCCTCGATGGCGCGGGTGAGGCATGCGTCACGGGGCAGGTTCCCCTCATGCCCGTACGCATCGGCACCTCCGGGTGGCAGTACAAGGACTGGCGCGGGGTGCTCTATCCCGAGGGGCTGCCCCAGCGGCTGTGGCTGGAGGAGTACGGGCGGAGCTTCGCCACCCTGGAGAACAACAACTGCTTCTACCGGCTGCCCGAACGCGCGACGTTCGCCGGCTGGCGCGCCCGGACTCCCGACGGCTTCCTCATGGCGGTGAAGGCGAGCCGTTACCTCACCCACGTCAAGCGGCTGCGCGACCCGGAGGAGCCGGTGCACCGGCTCATGGAGCACGCCGAGGGGCTGGGGGTCCGGCTGGGGCCGGTGCTGCTCCAGCTGCCGCCGACGCTCAAGGCCGACCCGGGGGCGCTCGACGCCACCCTCGCCTGCTTCCCGCCGAAGGCCCGGGTCGCGGTCGAGCCCCGGCACGAGTCCTGGTGGACGGATGAGGTCAGGCAGGTGCTGGAGAGCCGGGGGGCGGCCCTGTGCTGGGCGGACCGGGGGTCCCGGCCGCGGACGCCGCTGTGGCGGACCGCAGGGTGGGGGTATGTGCGCTTCCACGAGGGCCTGGCCGACCCCTGGCCGGGGTACGGACGCAGGGCGCTGGGCTCCTGGGCCGCACGCGTCACCGACGCCTGGCCCGACGCTGCCGATGTCTTCGCCTACTTCAACAACGACCCCGGTGGCGCGGCGGTCCGCGACGCAGGGGCGTTCCGGCGCGCCGTCCTGGCGCGCGGACGCGGCGCCACCCGCACCCCGTGACGGACGCGGCGCCGGCCGCATCGTGACGGTGGGCCGGGCGTCAAGCGGGTGAACCATCCGACCCGGGGTCCCGACCGCGTGCGTCGGCGGGTAGGGCTTGGGTGCCCTGGGAGGCACCTTCCAGAAAGGCGACGGCTTCCGGAAAGGCGGCAGCGATGGCGGAGAACGACCTGGAACGCCGGCTCAGCGGCCTGCTGGGTGATGAGCTGACCGGGGACGGCAGGGGCAGACTGCTCGCCTCGCTGTTCCGTGAGGTCGGCGACAGCGGCCAAGGCGGCGGCAACCCCCTGCAGGGCTTGGTGAACGAACTCAACGAGGGCGGTCTCGCCGCCAAGGTCAGCTCCTGGGTCGCTCCCGGTGGCAACGAGCCCGTCAGCGGCCCGGAGCTCGCACAGGCGCTGCCGTACCAGGTGCTCGACCGTGTGGCGCGGCAGAGCGATATCGCCCCTGAGCAGGCCGCCGACCTGCTCGCCGAAGCGTTGCCGCAGGTCGTGGATGGGCTCACCCCTGAGGGGGAGGTCCCGCAGGGGCTGCTGTAGGCCGTCGGCACCCCCGCGTGATCGCCCGCGTGACCGGCCGGAACGCCCGCCGACGGGCGGCGAGGTGATCGTTTCCGCAGGTCAGGTTAGGTTTCCCTAAGTGATGCACAGCACCGTCCATGGTCCGGTCGCGGCTTGTCACTGTCCTCGGAATTACGCAACAATGGCGTTGTGAAAAACGGTGAGGCGGGGCATGAGACCCCCCAGGAGGAGCTCGCTACCGGGGAGCGCTCGACGCGCAACCGGGTCGCGCGGTCGATCCTGGACCACGGCCCCTCCACCGTCGCCGACCTCGCGAAACGGCTCGGCCTGACCCAGGCCGCCGTCCGCCGCCATCTGGACGCGCTCGTGAGTGACGACGTCGTCGCCCCTCATGAGCAGCGCGTCTACGGAGCGCGCACTCGGGGTCGGCCCGCCAAGGTGTTCGCGCTCACGGACTGCGGGCGCGATGCCTTCGAGCAGTCGTACGACAAGCTGGCCGTCGACGCCCTGCGCTGGATCGAGCGTACGGCAGGCGGTGGAGCCGCTGGTGAGGCGGCCGTCGCGGACTTCGCCCGGGCCCGGATCGAGGCCCAGTCCGACGCGTACCGCAGGGCAGTCGACGCCGCCGATCCGGATCACCGGACCGAGGCTCTGGCCAAGGCCCTGAGTGCCGACGGGTACGCTGCTACGGCCCGTGACGCCCCGGTCGGCGAGCAGCTGTGCCAGCACCACTGCCCCGTCGCCCACGCCGCCGAGCGCTATCCGCAGCTGTGCGAGGCGGAGACGGAACTCTTCTCGCGCCTGCTCGGGACGCATGTGCAGCGGCTGGCCACCATCGCCCACGGCGACGGAGTGTGCACCACCTTCATCCCGAAGGTGGGCCGTGGCCCGAGCGGCAGCGGCAGATCCAGCGGCCGCGGCACCAGCAGCCACATCTCCAAAACGTCAGACACATCAGCATCTGCAAGCAAGGCCGGGAGGAACCCCGCATGACTCTCCCCACGGAGACTGCCCACCCTGAGCTCGAGGGCCTGGGCAAGTACGAATACGGCTGGGCCGACTCCGACGCCGCCGGCGCCGTCGCCAAGCGCGGCCTCTCCGAGGAAGTCGTCCGCGACATCTCCGCGAAGAAGTCCGAGCCCGAGTGGATGCTGAAGCTGCGTCTGAAGGGTCTGCGGCTCTTCGACAAGAAGCCCATGCCGAACTGGGGCTCCGACCTCTCCGGCATCGACTTCGACAACATCAAGTACTTCGTACGGTCCACCGAGAAGCAGGCCGCGAGCTGGGAGGACCTGCCGGAGGACATCAAGAGCACGTACGACAAGCTCGGCATCCCCGAGGCCGAGAAGCAGCGCCTCGTCGCCGGTGTCGCCGCGCAGTACGAGTCCGAGGTCGTCTACCACCAGATCCGCGAGGACCTGGAGGCCCAGGGCGTCATCTTCCTGGACACCGACACCGCGCTGAAGGAGCACCCGGAGCTCTTCCAGGAGTACTTCGGCACCGTCATCCCGGTCGGTGACAACAAGTTCGCCTCGCTGAACAGCGCCGTGTGGTCCGGTGGCTCGTTCATCTACGTGCCGAAGGGCGTGCACGTCGACATCCCGCTCCAGGCCTACTTCCGGATCAACACCGAGAACATGGGCCAGTTCGAGCGGACGCTGATCATCGTGGACGAGGACGCCTACGTCCACTACGTCGAGGGCTGCACCGCCCCGATCTACAGCTCGGACTCGCTGCACAGCGCCGTGGTGGAGATCATCGTCAAGAAGGGCGCCCGCTGCCGCTACACGACCATCCAGAACTGGTCGAACAACGTCTACAACCTGGTCACCAAGCGGGCCGTGGCCTATGAGGGCGCGACCATGGAGTGGGTCGACGGCAACATCGGCTCCAAGGTCACGATGAAGTACCCGGCCGTCTACCTCATGGGCGAGCACGCCAAGGGCGAGACGCTCTCCATCGCGTTCGCGGGCGAGGGCCAGCACCAGGACGCCGGCGCCAAGATGGTCCACATGGCGCCGAACACCTCCTCGAACATCGTCTCCAAGTCGGTGGCGCGAGGCGGCGGCCGTACGTCCTACCGCGGCCTGATCGAGATCGGCGAAGGCGCCCCGGGCGCCAAGTCCAACGTGCTCTGTGACGCGCTGCTGGTCGACACGATCTCGCGCTCCGACACCTACCCGTACGTGGACGTCCGCGAGGACGACGTGTCCATGGGCCACGAGGCCACCGTCTCCAAGGTCTCCGAGGACCAGCTCTTCTACCTGATGAGCCGCGGTCTGTCCGAGGACGAGGCGATGGCGATGATCGTGCGCGGCTTCGTCGAGCCGATCGCCAAGGAGCTGCCCATGGAGTACGCCCTCGAACTCAACCGGCTGATCGAGCTCCAGATGGAAGGTGCGGTCGGCTAGACCACCGTCGCTCAACCGTCAGCTCAGCACCGACTCATCCGAGAAAGAGAGCACTACGACAGCCATGGCTGAGGCTCACAACATCCCGGCGGGCTCCACCACCGCCGGCTCGATCGCGGTGGCCGCGGAGTCCACCGTCGCCACGCGCATGAGCGCGCCCCCGTCCTACGACGTGGCGGACTTCCCCGTCCCGCACGGGCGCGAGGAAGAGTGGCGGTTCACCCCGCTGGACCGCCTCGCCGGGCTGCACGACGGCACGGCGGTCGCCACCGACGGTGGAGTGACGGTCGAGGTCAGCGCCCCCGAGGGCGTCGTGCTGGAGACCGTCGGCCGCGATGACGCGCGGCTCGGCAAGGGCGGCAAGCCCGTGGACCGGGTGGCGGCCCAGGCGTACTCCTCCTTCGAGAAGGCCTCCGTCGTCACCGTCCCCAAGGAGACCGTGCTGACCGAACCGATCCGGATCTCGGTGCAGGGCCGGGGCGGGGTCGCCTTCGGCCACCAGCACATCGAGCTGGGCGCCTTCGCCGAGGCCGTCGTCGTGATCGACCACACCGGTGAGGCCGCCGTCGCCGCCAACGTCGACTTCGTGCTCGGTGACGGCGCCAAGCTGACCGTCGTCTCCGTCCAGGACTGGGACGACAAGGCCGTCCACATCGGCCAGCACAACGCGCTGGTCGGCAGGGACGCCTCCTTCAAGTCCGTCGTCGTCACCTTCGGCGGCGACGTCGTACGGCTCCATCCGCGCGTGGCGTACGCGGGCACGGGCGGCGAGGCCGAGCTGTTCGGCCTGTACTTCACCGACGCGGGCCAGCACCAGGAGCACCGCCTCCTGGTGGACCACAACACCCCGCACTGCAAGTCCAACGTCGTCTACAAGGGCGCGCTCCAGGGCGACAGCGCCCACGCGGTCTGGATCGGCGATGTGCTCATCGAGGCCAAGGCCGAGGGCACCGACACCTACGAGATGAACCGCAACCTCGTCCTCACCGACGGCGCGCGGGTCGACTCGGTGCCGAACCTGGAGATCGAGACCGGTGAGATCGTCGGCGCCGGCCACGCCTCCGCCACCGGCCGCTTCGATGACGAGCAGCTGTTCTACCTGATGGCACGCGGCATCCCGGAGACCGAGGCCCGCCGTCTGGTCGTCCGCGGCTTCTTCGCTGAGCTGGTCCAGCAGATCGGTCTGCCGGACGTCGAGGAGCGCCTCATCGCCAAGATCGAGGCCGAGCTGGAGGCGTCCGTCTGATGGCCTTCGTCCGAGCCTGCGGGCTGAGCGAGCTGGAGGAGGACACCCCGAAACGGGTGGAACTCGACGGCACGCCGGTCTCCGTCGTGCGCACCGAGGGCGAGGTGTTCGCGATCAACGACATCTGCTCGCACGCCAACGTCTCCCTCTCCGAGGGCGAGGTCGAGGACTGCCACATCGAGTGCTGGCTGCACGGCTCCAGCTTCGACCTCCGCACCGGCAAGCCCGACAGCCTTCCCGCGACGGCACCCGTCCCCGTATACCCCGTAAAGATCGAAGGGGACGATGTGCTCGTCTCCGTCACCCAGGAGTCCTGAGTCACCCATGGCAACGCTTGAAATCCGCGACCTGCACGTCTCCGTCGAGGCCGAGAACGGCCCCCGGGAGATCCTCAAGGGCGTCGACCTGACCGTGAAGCAGGGTGAGACCCACGCCATCATGGGCCCCAACGGCTCCGGCAAGTCGACCCTCGCCTACTCCCTCGCGGGCCACCCCAAGTACACGATCACCGGTGGCACCGTGACCCTGGACGGCGAGGACGTCCTGGAGATGTCCGTCGACGAGCGCGCCCGCGCCGGTGTCTTCCTCGCCATGCAGTACCCCGTCGAGGTCCCCGGCGTCTCGGTCTCCAACTTCCTGCGCACCTCGGCCACCGCCATCCGCGGCGAGGCCCCCAAGCTGCGCACCTGGGTGAAGGAGGTCAAGGAGGCCATGGAGCGTCTCCAGATGGACCCCGCCTTCGCCGAGCGCAACGTCAACGAGGGCTTCTCCGGCGGTGAGAAGAAGCGCCACGAGATCCTCCAGCTCGAACTGCTCAAGCCGAAGATCGCGATCCTGGACGAGACCGACTCCGGTCTGGACGTGGATGCCCTGCGCGTCGTCTCCGAGGGCGTCAACCGGGTGCGTGAGACCGGCGAGGTCGGCACCCTGCTGATCACGCACTACACCCGGATCCTCCGCTACATCAAGCCCGACCAGGTCCACGTGTTCGCGAACGGGCGGATCGCCGAGTCCGGCGGCCCCGAGCTGGCGGACAAGCTGGAGGCCGAGGGCTACGAGGCATATGTGAAGGGTGGCGTATCAGCGTGACCCATCCCCGCCAGGGGCTCCCCGGCCTCCTCGACACCGAGGCGCTCCGCAAGGACTTCCCGATCCTGGACCGCGTCCTGCACGACGGCAAGAAGCTCGTCTACCTGGACAACGCGGCCACCTCGCAGACCCCGCGCCAGGTGCTCGACGTGCTCAGCGAGTACTACGAGCAGCACAACGCCAATGTCCACCGCGGTGTGCATGTGCTCGCCGAGGAGGCCACCGCGCTGTACGAGGGTGCCCGCGACAAGGTCGCCGCCTTCATCAACGCACCCAGCCGCAACGAGGTGATCTTCACCAAGAACGCCTCGGAGTCGCTGAACCTCGTGGCGAACATGCTGGGCTGGGCCGATGAGCCCTACCGCGTGGACCATGAGACCGAAATAGTCATCACCGAGATGGAGCACCACTCCAACATCGTTCCGTGGCAGCTGCTGGCGCAGCGCACCGGCGCGAAGCTGAAGTGGTTCGGCCTCACGGACGACGGCAGGCTCGACCTGTCCAACATCGACGAGGTCATCACCGAGAAGACGAAGATCGTCTCCTTTGTGCTGGTGTCCAACATCCTGGGCACCCTCAACCCGGTGGAGCGGATCGTCCGCCGTGCGCAGGAAGTCGGCGCGCTCGTGCTCGTCGACGCCTCGCAGGCGGCCCCGCACATGCCTCTGGACGTCCAGGCTCTCGGCGCCGACTTCGTGGCCTTCACCGGTCACAAGATGTGCGGCCCGACCGGCATCGGCGTCCTCTGGGGACGCCAGGAGCTGCTGGAGGACCTCCCGCCGTTCCTGGGCGGTGGTGAGATGATCGAGACCGTCTCGATGCACTCGTCCACCTATGCCCCGGCGCCGCACAAGTTCGAGGCGGGAACGCCTCCGATCGCCCAGGCGGTCGGTCTCGGCGCGGCCGTGGACTACCTCACCTCGATCGGCATGGACAAGATCGCGCAGCATGAGCACGCGATCACCGAATACGCTGTCCAGCGCCTCCAGGAGGTCCCCGACCTGCGGATCATCGGCCCGGTGACGGCCGAGGACCGCGGTGCGGCGATCTCCTTCGTGCTCGGTGACATCCACCCGCACGATGTGGGCCAGGTGCTGGACGAACAGGGCATCGCGGTCCGGGTCGGCCACCACTGCGCGCGGCCGGTCTGCCTGCGGTACGGAATTCCTGCGACCACGCGGGCGTCGTTCTATCTGTACTCCACGCCGGCCGAGGTGGACGCCCTGGTCAACGGCCTGGAGCACGTCCGTGACTTCTTCGGATGAGGGACTGACGCGTGAAGCTTGATTCGATGTACCAGGACGTCATCCTGGACCACTACAAGCACCCGCACGGGCGGGGCTTGCGGGACGGCGACGCCGAGGTGCACCACGTCAATCCGACCTGCGGCGACGAGATCACCCTTCGCGTGAAGTACGACGGATCGCGTATCGAGGACATCTCCTACGAGGGCCAGGGCTGCTCGATCAGCCAGGCTTCGGCCTCCGTGCTGAACGAGCTGCTGGTCGGCAAGGAGCTGGCCGACGCGCAGAAGATCCAGGGCACCTTCCTGGAGCTGATGCAGTCCAAGGGCCAGATCGAGCCGGATGACGCGATGGAGGAGGTGCTGGAGGACGCGGTGGCGTTCGCCGGCGTCTCGAAGTATCCGGCGCGGGTGAAATGCGCGCTGCTGAGCTGGATGGCGTGGAAGGACGCGACGGCCCAGGCGCTGTCCGCGTCGCCGGAGCCGTCTGAAGGGAAGACCGTATGAGTGAGAACGCCGACACCACGGCGACCTCCGCAGGCACCGCCGAGCAGGAGTGGCCGACCGAGGAGACCTTCGCGTCCCAGGACTCCGCCGCGGCGGAGCGTCCGGCGGGTTCGAAGGCATCCGAGGAGGAGGTCCGCGAGGCTCTGTACGACGTCGTGGACCCCGAGCTGGGTATCGACGTGGTCAACCTCGGGTTGATCTACGGCATCCACATCGATGACTCCAACATCGCCACCCTGGACATGACGCTGACGTCCGCGGCCTGCCCGCTGACCGATGTCATCGAGGACCAGGCGAAGGCGGCGACGGACGGCATCGTCAACGAGCTGAAGATCAACTGGGTCTGGATGCCGCCGTGGGGCCCGGACAAGATCACGGACGACGGTCGCGAGCAGCTCCGTGCCCTGGGCTTCAACGTCTGACCACTTCGGCTGCTGACCCGCCCTCGGGTCCTCCCGCGACATCCGGGCGCGGGCCCGGATACACCGCGACGGCAATGCCCGCCAGTGACCCTGGCGGGCATGGCCGTTCGCTTGTGCCGCCTCTCTTCGGTGGCAGCTCGCGGACCTACGGGCGGGCTTCCGAGACGCCGGGGTCGTGCGGCGCAGTCGGCGGCTGCGGCTGCTGCGGCCCCGCCGACTGTGGCTGCCGGAGCCCCGCCGCCTCGGCCAGGACCGGGCCGAGGTTCTCCTTGCGGAGCCGCTCGTCCACGTACAGCAGACTCGTGAGCAGGCACGGGAAGGTGGTGGTGATGATCTGGGAGATCAACCCGCCGACCGTCCAGATGGCCATGGCGGCGCCGAGCCCCGCGAGGATGTCGGTGAGGTCGGGATCCGGGCCGTAGCTGCTGGGGCTCACCATCAGCGTGGGGAGCATGCCCAGGAACTGCGCGAAGTACTGCACCATGGCGCCCAGTGTCGACGCGGCCACGTATGCCAGGACTGAGATACCGAACACGCGCCACCACTCGCCGCGAACCAGGCCGGATGAACGGCGCATCGCCTGGATCGGCCCCTGGGACTCGAAGACGGCAACCGCCGGAGCCAGGCTGAACCTGACCCACAGCCAGATGGCCGGCGGGGCGGTCGCCATGGCGCCCAGGAAGCCCAGCAGCGCCAGCCAGCCCGCCGCAGGAGTGTCGTCCTCGGGGGCCAGGGCGACCATCATGCTGATGAAGCCCAGGAACACGAGACCCACCGGCACCACCGCGACAAGACCGGTGAGCAGGACGCTACCCAGCACGGCGGGAACCCGGGGCGCGGTGCGCCGCCAGACCGCGCCGATGGTCGTGGGGCGGCCGAGGACGGCGTCCTGGACGACGACCGGGATGCTTGTCTGCACCACCACCGTGGCCAGCACCATGGCCAGCATGGCGATGAGGCAGACGCAGATGAGGGCGATGAGCAGCGGGCCGCCCTCGTCCCAGCTCGGGGGCGATTCGCCGGTCGCGCTCAGTACGGCATCGACCTCGTCCTTGACAGCCGAGTACGCGACGGCGACTGCCGCGACCACGACCAGGGTCGCGGCCCCGTATGCGGCGGCGGCCGTGCCGAGCAACTGCTTCCAGTGGCGCCCGAGCGTGCCGAAGGCGCCGTTGAACATATCCCCCACGCTGAGCGGTCGCAGAGGTATGACGCCCGGTTTCGGCGCCGGCGGCGGCCCCCAGCCACCCCATCCCGGCACGCCCGGCGGCCCGCCGTACGGTCCCCACCCAGTGCTCTGCGACATAGTCGCCCCCCGCCCCATCCCGTACCGCGTCTCGTTGTGACTCGAACACGGTAGCGGTATGGCGCGATCAGTGTTGTGTACGGTCGTACACATCGATAGGTACACTTGTACGCATGGGATACGCACTGCTGGCCGCGGCGATTGCGGCAGAGGTGGCCGGCACCACCGCGATGAAGTACAGCGACGGCTTCACCAGGCTGTGGCCGTCGCTGGTCACCGTGGTCGGCTATGTGATCGCCTTCGCACTGCTGGCGCAGACGCTGAAGACCCTCTCGGTCGGGACCGCCTACGCCATCTGGGCCGGTGTGGGGACCGCCGCGGTGGCGGCCATCGGGATGCTGTTCCTGGGAGAGCCCGCCAACGCCATGAGGATCGCCGGGATCGCGCTCGTCGTGATCGGGGTCATCGTGCTCAATCTCGGCGGCGCCCACTGATGCCGCGCCGCCGACGGCATGACCCCGAACGGCGCCAGCGCCTCATCGACGCCGCCATCCGGGTGGTCGGGCGGGACGGCATCGCGGGACTGAGCCATCGCACGGTGGCTGCCGAGGCCGATGTACCGCTCGGCTCGACCACGTACCACTTCGCGTCCCTGGACGAACTGCTCATCGCCGCACTGCGGCAGACGAACGAGGGCTTCGCGGAACTGCTGCGCGGCAGCGAGGCCCTCGCCGACCCGGAAGCCGATCTCGCCGCGGGACTGGCTCGGCTGATGGGGGAGTGGCTCGCCGGTGAACGGACCGGTGTGGAGCTCGAATACGAGCTCTATCTCGCGGCCCTGCGCCGCCCCGCCCTGCGGCCGGTCGCCGCTGAGTGGACCGATGGCGTCGTCGAGGCGCTGTCCGGCAGGACGGACCCCGCGACGGCGCGGGCGCTGATGGCCCTGATGGACGGAATCTGCGTGCAGGTGCTCCTGACGGACACCGGCTATGACGAGGCGTTCGCACGGGAGATGCTGGCCCGCGTACTGCTCGGATGAAGGCGGTACGTGACCTGCGTGCCGACGTCCCGCAGCCCGACCATGCCCGGCTGACCCCGGGGCGGCTGGCCCGCCGCGCCCCGGCCGGGCCGGCGGGGCGGACCGGGACCTGAGACCGGTTCGCACCCGCCCGGCCCGGCCGGTTAGGTTCTCCGTATGACTGACTCGCCCGACAGCACCACCGCACCCCGCACCACCGGCGCCGTCGCCGCCGGCCTGGCCACCATCGCCGGCGACGGCAGCGTGCTCGACACCTGGTTCCCCGCTCCCGAGCTCGCCGTGGAGCCCGGCCCGGCCGGTACCGAACGGCTCTCCGCCGACCAGGCGGTCACCCTCCTGGGCGCGGGCGCCGCGAAGGCGGTCGGCGTCGACGCCCGCCGCGGGGTCGAGATCGTCGCCGTCCGCACGGTCATCGCCTCGCTGGACGACAAGCCGCTGGACGCCCACGACGCCTATCTGCGGCTGCACCTGCTCTCCCACCGCCTGGTGAAGCCGCACGGCCAGAACCTGGACGGGGTCTTCGGGCTGCTTTCCAACGTCGCCTGGACCTCCCTCGGGCCGGTTGCGGTGGACGACATCGAGAAGGTGCGTCTCAACGCGCGCGCGGAGGGTCTGCACCTCCAGGTGACCTCGATCGACAAGTTCCCCCGGATGACGGACTACGTCGTACCCAAGGGCGTCCGGATCGCCGACGCCGACCGGGTCCGGCTCGGGGCGCACCTCGCCGAGGGCACCACCGTGATGCACGAGGGCTTCGTCAACTTCAACGCCGGCACGCTCGGCACCTCCATGGTCGAGGGCCGGATCTCCGCGGGTGTCGTGGTGGGCAACGGCTCCGACATCGGCGGCGGCGCCTCCACTATGGGCACTCTCTCCGGTGGCGGCAACGTCATCATCTCCATCGGCGAGCGCTGCCTGGTCGGTGCCGAGGCGGGGGTCGGGATCGCACTCGGCGACGAGTGCGTGGTCGAAGCCGGTCTGTACGTCACCGCCGGTACGCGTATCACCATGCCGGACGGCCAGGTCGTCAAGGCCCGTGAGCTCTCCGGCGCTTCGAACATCCTCTTCCGCCGCAACTCGGTGACAGGCACCGTCGAGGCCCGCCCGAACAACGCGGTGTGGGGCGGTCTCAACGAGGTGCTGCACAGCCACAACTGACAAACCGCCGAACCGTGTCGGATCAGGCAGCCGACCGGAGCTCCTCATACGCCGCGAGCAGCCCGTCGACCGTGGCCCGGTCGGCGGGCTGCAGTGGTGCCCGCACCGGTCCAGCGGGCAGGCCGAGTTCGGCCAGCAGCGCCTTCGCGGTCACCGTGCCCGGCAGACCGGAGGCCATCATCAGCTCCGTGAGCGGCAGGGTGAGCCGGTGGAGCCGGGCGGCGTCGGCAGGGCGGCCCGCGTCATGGGCGTCGAGCACCGCACGCAGCGGGGCGGTGGCGACATTGGCGACCGTGCTGACGAAGCCCGCACCGCCGATCGCGTAGAGCGGCAGGTGCAGCTCCTCGCACCCCGCGTAGTAGGCGAGGGACGGCGTGCGAGCCAGCACCCTGCCGCTGCCGAGCAGGTCATAGGAGCAGTCCTTCACCGCCACGATCCGCGGATGGTCCGCGAGCCGCAGCATCGTCTCAGGGGCGATCCGGGTGCCGGTGCGGCCCGGGATGTCGTAGAGCATCAGCGGGATACCGGCCGAATCCGCGACCTGCCGGAAGTGCGCCTCCACGGCGGCCTGCGGCGGGCGGCTGTAATACGGGGTGACGACCAGCAGGCCGTCCGCGCCCGCGGCTTCGGCGGAGCGGGCCAGCTCGACGGTGTGCAGGGTGCTGGCGCTGCCGACGCCCGCCACGATGCTCGCGGAATCTCCGATCTCCTCGCGCACTGCCGCGACGAGCGCGGTCTTCTCGGCGTCCGTGGTGGTCGGCGACTCGCCCGTGGTCCCGTTCAGCACCAGCCCGTCACAGCCTTCGGCCACCAGATGCCCGGCGAGCTTGCGTGCTCCCGCCAGGTCCGGAGCGCCGTCGGTGGTGAAGGGAGTGATCATGGCGCAGAGAGCGCGGCCGAAGGGTGGTGCGGGCAGGTGAGGCATCGTCATATCCGCAGTCTCCGCTCGGCCCACCGTAAAGGTCTACTTAGATCTTCTATGAAGCATCGGTTAGATGCGGTTAACGAATGTGGTGGGCGACGGTGATGGCGAGTACTCGCCAAGAGGGTGCACGGGCGTTCGGGTGGTGGGCAGGATGGGGTCATGATCCGAATCGCACCCAGCGAGCGAAGCCCACGCGCTGCCCGTATGTCTCGTACTTCCAGCAGCACTTCCCGTGGCGCTGTGCTTCCCTTGGTTTCCCTGCTCTTCGTGCTCGCCGCCTGCGGTGCGGAGCAGGGCGACGGCATAGGCGTGCAGTCGCCCGATGCTTCCCCGGCCCGGCCCGACGCCTCCGGCCGATCTGCCGCCCCCGACCGGCCCGTTCCTGACCGGTCCGTGCTGGAGGCCAGGGCGCGGGGCCTGGAATCGGCGATGGAGCTGATCTACGTCATCGATGTCCCCGGCTTCCAGGTGGCGAAGCAGTCCCTCGGTCCCTCCGGCGATGACGGCTTCCAGAGCGCCTATGTGGCGGCGTCCGGCGGCGGCCGGATCCAACTGCGGATCGACCGGGGCACGTTTCCCGACGCCGGTTGCGAGTCCGGTGCGCAGCGGACCTGCCGACCCGACGGCGATCGGACGTGGTACGTGACCTCGGGCGGGCGCCATGAGTATGTCCGGGTCGAGGACGGCCACATAGTCCGGCTCGACGCTGACAGCGCTCTGGTGGACCGTGAGGCCCTTCGAGCCGCGGCGATATCCGCGCACCGGGCGGATGACCGGGAGCTCGACGCGCTCCTGCCCGAAGAGCCCGCGGAATCCATGGTTCCGGTCGAGCGGGGCGATCTGCCACCCGTCGGCGACGGCGCGCCCGACAACAGCGCGAACGCGGGAGGCTGACCGTCTGCGACGCCCTTCTCGACCCCCTGCGGCCCGTGTCGTCGAGTGGCCCTGCTCGGCGCGAAGGAGCGGCCCCATGACGCGCCACACGCCCGCACTCGGGGTGAGTGCGGGCGTATGGCGGCTGGCGCTGACTGGGTACTACGGGCGGAAGCGCAGCACCTGCGGGTCGTGGTCGCTGTCCTGGTCGGCGAACTCCGCGTTGATGTGCACGCTGTCGTAGTCGAAGTCGCAGATCGACGGGCTGACCAGGATCTGGTCCAGCACCTGGCTGTTGCCCTGGTAGACGTACGAGTAACGCTCGGCACGCGGCAGGGACTTGATGCCGGAGTACAGCACACCGCCGTCGGACAGCGCCTTGGTGGTGTCCGAGAACTCGAAGTCGTTGATGTCACCGAGAGTCACGACGTGCGCGTTGCGCTGCACCTTCAGGATGTCCTTGACGAAGGTGTTGACGGCCTTGGCCTGCTCCAGGCGCTTGGTCTCGGAGGAGCGGGCCGGCGGCTGGTGCTGAGAGGTCAGGCCCTCGTCGCCGCCCTTCGAACCGAAGTGGTTGGCGATGACGAACACCGTCCGGCCACGGAAGGAGAACTCGCCCACCAGCGGCTTGCGGCTGGCTTCCCAGGCGGCGTTCGCCGGGTCGATGCGGCCCGGGGAAAGGGTGAGCGCGGCCTTGCGCCCGTCCTTGGTGACAGTGGTCGCGGTGGTCGCGTTGCCACCGGCACGGTCGGTGAAGGAGACCCGCTCCGGGTTGAAGAGGAAGACCTGGCGGATGTTGCCGCCCGGCTCGCCACCGTCCTTGTTGTTCTCCGGGTCTACCGTGCGGGAGTCGTAGGCCGGGCCTCCGGCCGCCGTGATCGCGTCCGTGAACTTCTTGATCGTCTGGTCGGCGGCGACCACACCGTCGTTCTTGGCGCCGGTGTTGTCCTGGATCTCCTCCAGGGCGATGATGTCCGGGGAGGCGAGGTTCTCGACCACGGCCTTGGCCAGCGCGTCGAACTTCTCCTGCGGGTCGGACGGGTCCAGGTTCTCCACGTTGTAGGTGGCGATCGCCAGCTCACCGCGGCGCTGCGCGCGGGTGGACTCGCGCTCCAGCCCGTTGTCGGTGACCGTGCCCATGGTGCGGGCGGTGATGGTGTAGCCGCCGAACTGGTTGAAGTCCAGCGGGCCCTCGGTCGTGCCGGACAGCACATCGCCCACGTTCGCCTTGGGGAACGCCTGCTGGGAGGTCGGCACCAGGGACTGGATCTGAAGCCGGCCGGTGTTCTGGGACTCGTACGAGCCGTAGCGGGCGCCGCCGCGCACGGTGGCGTTCTCGCGGGGCTTCACCGTGACCCAGAGCTCGGAGTACGGGTCGGTGGCGCCGACGACACGCGAGGTGCCGATGCTCACGTTGGTGCCCTCGAGCGACTCGTAGTAGTCCAGGGCGTACGTGCCGGGCTCCAGCGTCAGCCCGTTGATGCTGTTCGCGGCGGCCGGGTCGCCCTGGGGGGCGTAGGCCGACGGGACGGTCTTGGCGGTGATGTTGGCGGCGGCCGGCAGCGCGTTGCCTGAGGACACCACGGTGATGGTCGGCTTGGAGATCTGGGTGATCGACTGGTTGCCCGAGTTCAGACCGCCCGGGACGTACTCGCCGACCGTGCCGGAGACCTTCACCGAGTCGCCGACGGCGACGGTCGGCGCGGAGCTGGTGAACACGAACAGGCCTTCGCTGGTGGCCGGGTTGTCGTCCGCCTGCGTGTCCTGGATCCAGAAGCCGCGCGAAGAGCCGTAGGTGCGCACGCCGATGACGACGCCCTCGACATCCTTCACCTGCTGGCCGACGAGCGGGCTGGTGCGGGTGCTGCCCTGGATGTCGTGAATGCGTATGCCGGTGGTGTCAGCCGTGATGTCGGCGTCGGCGGCGGCCGAGGAGGAACCGGCGAGGAGCCCGGCGGCCAGAGCGGTGGCCATGACGGACGCGACGGCGGCTGATCTCGGGATCGAAGGCATCGAGAAAACTCCGGGAAATGAGGGTGTGAGGGTGGTGTTGCTGGTTCTACGCGCGTCAATGTCCTGGGTGGACATGTCATTTGTCAAGGGCCTCCTGGTGTACGGCGTTTGACGGGTGTATGAACCGGACGGCATGGGGCGAAATGCGTCTACGCTGGAGGCCGCCGCCAGCGCCGGTACGCGCCTTCCCGAGGAGAACCGCCAGATGTCAGCAGACCGCCCCGCCGCAATCCCTGCACTGCCTCCGGTGAGGCTGCGCCCGGAGGCGGAGCTGGCCCGGGACGCCCTGGGCACACCGCTGCTGTCACGAGCTGTCCGTCTCGCCCGCTGGGCGGGCCCCGGGACAAGGGTCGGGGCGGGCGGTGTGCTGGTGGAGGGGCAGCTTCCGGATGCGGCGAAGGCCCTGGGGCTCCCCGCCGACGACGAGGGCATGGCGGACGCGAGCGCGGCCTGGCGTGTAGCCGTGGACACCGGGCTGGTCGAGGTCGTCGTGCCCGACGAGGGAGCCGGCGACGCCTGCAGCGGCGAGTACGGCGAGTACGGCGAGTACGGCGAGTACGGCGAGGCGGCGGGATCGGTCGCGGCGGGCGGCAACCTGCCGCTGATCACGGGCGGCAGCCCTCGGGATGTACTCGCGCTCTGGCAGGACGCCTTCGAGTCGGTACGCGCCGACGCCATCGCACCCCTTCTGGACGACCTGTCGGCGGTCGTCGACGAACACGGCGGGATCGACCTCGAGGCTTTGGACTGGGATCCGGGGGCGGAGTCCGACTTCCTCGACGGCGTGCTCGGCAATCTGTATCTGCTGACCCTGGCCGAGAGCACCGCCGGGGGCGCGGCGGCGAGCGGTGCCGCTTCCGGGGGTGTCGGAGCTGAGCCGGTGCCGCTGCCGGCGCTGGCGGCTTCGGTGATCGTGCCCGAGGACATGGGGGAGCCGACCGACGACATCCTGGAGCAGGTGTCGGAGGCGATGATGCGGCTGGACGACCAGTTCCGGCTGCTTGAAGGGATCGGTCTGGTGCGGTACCGGCCAGTGGACGGAGAGTTGATGCTGGAGGAGGAGCCCGGGTCCGCCCCCTCCCGATCCGGTCGGTCCGGCCGCTCGGATGACGATGTTTCGCGCTACGGGCTCGTGACGCTCACCCCGCTCGGGTTCTACGGGATCAGGGCCCGGCTGCTGGAGGCGGGGGTGCCGGCACCCGCCCTCGGCGACCTCGCGGCCCTGGGCGCGGACGCGCTGCTCGAGGGGGTGGCGCGGTACTCCGAGCGGGCGGCCCGGGCGGAGATCGCCGAGTGGCTGTCCCGCCGCACCCCGGGCGCCGCGGCCACCGAACTGCTGCACGCGGCACGCGGCACGGACAAGGGCGCGCCGCTGCGGCGGCTGCACTGCCAGCAGGCGCTCGCCCTGGCAGGCGCGGACGCCGAGCCCGCCGTGCGCGTGGTACTCGACGATCCGCAGTTGGGCGGGCTCGCCCGGGTGTGGCTCGCGGAGCATGACGCCGCCGATGTCCCGGCGCCCCCGCAGGCCATGATCCATTGGCTGGCGATCGACACGATCGCGGCACAGCTCGACGCCGACGGGGAGTCGGACGAGCTACGAGGGCTTGTGGCCGGGCTCGCCGGACAGCACAGCGGCTTCTTCGACACGGCATGGCGCGTGGAGCATCCCGCGACGGCCGATGTGCTGGAGGCGATGGGACGGCTGCACCCGGATCGGAAGACGGGCAAGGAGGCGCGTAAGGCCGCGTTCAAGGCACGTTCCCGAAAGGGGATCTGAGGGAGCGGCAATCGCGCCCATTCGGCCGCCGGCGCCCCCCGATCAAATACTTGGCGCGGAGTCAGCGCGCCGCCCTAGAGTGGACAGCGTCCAGGTGCGCAGGCAGGACCTACTTCCACTTCTCATGGGGAGGCCACGGGTTCGAGTCCCGTCACCGGCGCTCAGGCCGGTGTAGCTCAGGGGTCAGAGCACCATCGTCGGTTCCGCCGGACTGTTCTCTGGACATCACAACTCAATGCACCTCCCGGTGCGCAGGCCGCGGTTACTTCGTTATGGTCGAATCCCGACCGCAGCCACCTTGATCTCGGGAGGCCGGCGTGAGATGAGAGTGCCCGGTGCGCAGGCAACGGATACTTCCTTTAGGACGGCGGGTCGCGGGTTCGATTCCCGTCACGCCTTCGGGGCGTGTAGCTCAGTCGGTCAGAGCAGTCGTCTTCGGACCGTCGCCGCTTCGACCTCGGGCACCCTCTCATCCGCATTCACCCCTGTGCCTCCCTGATGACGAACCGCGCGACGTGCGACGTGCAACGCGCGATGTGTATCGCGAACTACGCATATCCAATGGGGAATTCGGGGGAATTCAGATGGCACGCTTCAACACCCGTGCGGCACGACGAGCCGCGACGACATCGCCCGTACGCTCCACCGGCCCTGCCACCACACACCAGGGCGGCGCCGGTGTGCGCCGCGACGCGCGCTCCGAGCTCTTCCTGCTCGCCGTCGCCAACTTCGTTTCGCAGCAGACGTTCTACGAGTCCGGCAACGACCGCGACAACCGCTTCACCAGCTTGGTGCGCACCCTCGCGGTCGAGGACCCCGAGTGGACCGCCGGCCTGCTCGGCTGGCTCCGCGGCGACGCGGGCATGCGCACCGCCTCGCTTGTCGGCGCGGCCGAGTACGTCAAGGCCCGGCTCGCAGCCGGTGCCACCGAGGGGCCCTCGAACCGGCAGGTCATCGCCTCCGTGCTGCGCCGTGCCGACGAGCCCGGAGAACTGCTCGGCTACTGGGACTCGCGCTACGGCCGTGCCCTCCCCAAGCCCGTCAAGAGAGGCGTCGCCGACGCCGTACGCCGCCTCTTCCACGGTGCCTCGCTGCTGAAGTACGACACCGCTGGCAAGGACTACCGCTTCGGCGACATCCTCAACCTGGTGCACGCGTCGCCCGACCCGGCCAAGCCGTGGCAGGGCGAGCTGTTCCAGTACGCCCTCGACCGCCGCTACCACCCCGAAACGGCCGTCCCGCCCGCGTCGAACCGGATGCTGACTGCCCACCGCGCGCTGATGGAACTGCCCCTTGCCGAGCGGCGTGCCGTGGTCAGCGGACCGGGCGGCGCCGAGCGCCTCGCCGAGGCCGGGATGACCTGGGAGGCGCTGGCGGGCTGGCTGCAGGGGCCGATGGACGCGGCGGCGTGGGAGGCCGTCATCCCGTCCATGGGCGCCATGGCGCTGGTGCGCAACCTGCGCAACTTCGACGAGGCCGGGGTTTCGGACGAGGCGGCGGCCCGGGTCGCCGCGAAGATCTCGGACGCCGAGGTGGTCGCCGCGTCGAAGCAGTTCCCGTTCCGCTACCTGGCCGCGTACCAGCACGCACCGTCGCTGCGCTGGGCGTACCCGCTGGAGCGGGCACTCGGGCACTCGCTGGCGAACGTGCCCGCGCTGCCCGGGCGGACACTGATCCTGGTGGACCGCTCCGGTTCGATGTGGTCGCCGTTGTCCGCGCGTTCGGAGCTCAACCGGGCGGACGCGGCGGCGGTCTTCGGTACGGCTGTCGCGATGCGGGCGGCCGATGCCGACCTGGTCGAGTTCGGTACGAACAGCCGGGCCGTGAAGTACCGGCGCGGCGAGTCCGTGCTGACGGTCCTGGGGCGCTTCGGCGACCTCGGCGGTACCGACACCGCGGAGGCGGTGCGCCGGCACTACCGCGGGCACGACCGGGTGCTGATCGTCACCGACGAGCAGGCGGCGTACAGCCACCACGGAAGCCCGGTGGCGCAAGTCCCGGCGGAAGTGCCCGTGTACACCTGGAACCTGGCGGGCTACCGGGTCGGACACGGCGGGTCCGGCGAGGGCAATCGGCACACCTTCGGCGGATTGACCGACGCGGCGTTCCGGATGGTCCCGCTGCTGGAGGCCGGCCGGTCGGCCGACTGGCCCTGGGTGAAGCCCTGAACACCGCGTCCCCG
>NZ_JBHXFA010000119.1:5269-24684 GCF_042724175.1 Streptomyces sp. NPDC127084 | reverse complement strand
GTGAGGGACCTCCCCGCAGTGGCCCCGGGGCCAGAGCGGTTACATGTTCTTGCGGACCTTGCCCTTCACTTCCTCAGCCGTGCCGCGTGCGGTCTTCTCCGTTTCGGCGGCCGCCTGCTTGGTCTTGCCCGTCAGGCGGTCGGCGGTGCCCTTCGCGCGCAGTTCTTCGTTGCCCATCGCCTCGCCGGCCTTCTGCTTGGCTTTGCCGACGGTTTCCTGGGCCTTGCCGCGGATCTTCTTTCCCTGGGCGGCCACGTGAATCAGCTCCTTGAGCATTCGGCGATTCTTCCGGCTACGTGTCGGCTACCTCGGACGCCCCATGCCAAACATGGTGGTCAGTTGCTCGACAGGGCTGCGACAGTCCGCCTTCAGACGCGTCCACGGCTTCAGTCGCCTCGTGGGCGGGGTCCGTGCCAGTCCAGGCACAGGGCTGCCGCGTCGTCCTCCAGGTGGCCGTGGCAGGCCTCCGAGACCGCCTCTGTCAAGGCGCGTACCACCTCGCGGGGATGCTCCGTGGCGGTCCGCCGGATGATTGCGGCCAGGTCCACGGATTCCGCCAGCCGTTCCTGCATGCCGTCCGTGTGGAGCACGAGCCGGTCGCCGGGCCGCAGGTCGAGGTGCTGCACCTGATACGGGGCGGGTGACGGCACACCGAACGGCAGGTGGGCATCGAGGGGCACCTGCCGGACCACGCCATCACGCAGACGCAGCGGCCACGGGTGACCGGCGTTCACCAGCCGCGCCCCAGCGCCGTCAAGCGGAATGCGCAGCATCTGCCCTGTGGCGAGCGCTCCCCGCCCGTGGTCGAGCACGGCCTGGTGGGTCTGGCGGGCCTGCTCGGCGAGATCACAACCGGCTCGGCGGGCCCCGCGCGAGGCGTTGACCAGCAAAGTCGCCAGCAGAGCGGAATTGATGTCGTGGCCCATCGCGTCGGTGACGGACACATGCAGAGTGTCATGGTCGAGTGTGTAGTCGTAGGTGTCGCCCGCGATGGCGTCGGCGGGTACGAGGGCTGCCGCGAAGGCGAACTGGGGCGCCTCACAGCACGGGGCCGAGGGCAGTAGCTGGCGCTGGATCTCGGCCGCCAGGCTCATCGGCGTGGTGCGTCGGCCCCAGTGGTAGAGATCGGTGAAGCGGCGGTCCGTGACGATGACGTAGGCCAGTGCGTGAGCGGTCTCCGCGACCTGCTCCAGAACCTCCTCCGACGCGTGCGGCAGCGTCAGCTCCAGCACGCCGATGGTGTCGCCGCGATTGGTGACGGGCGCGATCACGCGCTGGCCCAGCCCTCCGCTCGGTGCCGGCACGAGTCGCTGCTCGCGCAGCACCTCCTCGTAGAGGCTCCCGGCGAGCGGGATCTGCTGGGCCCGCCGGCCGGTCTGCGATTCGAGGTCCTCGCCCACCCGGACCAACTGCCGGCCGATGGCGTCGACGAACAGGAACGAGACGGACCGAGCTCCGAACCGGTCCCGCAGATTGCGCGCTACCACGTCCAGGGACTCCACCGGCGCGGCGTCCTCGGCCGCGGCGAGGATCTCCGCGAGCCCGACCCGGTCATCAACCACACCAGCCTCCGGTACAACAGTCAACTACAACAGAGTCAACAGCGACACCCGCCGCTATAGATTCCCTGGTGAGGCACGGGGTAGACGTACGATATGACCCGTGTGGAGCAGTCTGAACTGAATTCATGGGCAGAGCCACTCGTACGCACCGTCGGCGTCGAAGAGGAGTTCCTGCTCGTCGACCGCCACACCAGGCAGCCGGTGCCCCGAGCGTCTGAAGTGCTCGCCGGTGCGGCTCCACTGCTCGGGGATCTGGTGCAGAGCGAGTTCTACAGCTGCGTCGTGGAGACCTGCACCCGTCCGACCGTGTCCCTTACCGACCTCAGCCACCAGCTGGTCGAACTGCGGTCCCACCTCGCCGCGGCCGCACGTGAGGAGGACTGCCTGCTCCTGGGGTCGGCGACGCCCATCATCCCTCCCGACCGCCCCATCCCAGTCACGCAGAAGGACAGGTATCTGCGCATGGCGGCCCACTGCCGGGCGGTCGTGGACGGTGTGGAAGGCCCCACATGCGGGTGCCATGTGCACATCGGCACGTACGACAAAACCGAGGCGCTGGCCCTTTCCGGGCATCTGCGGCCCTGGCTGCCCGCCCTCCAGGCGCTCTCCGCGAACTCCCCGTTCGGCGGCGGACACGACAGCGGCTTCGCGAGCCGCCGGACGGTCGAGTTCGGACGCTGGCCGTCCGCCGGGCCCCCGCCGCTGCTCGATCGGGCCGGATACGAGGCGGCCCTGGATGACCTGATCTCGACGGGGGTCGTGCTGGACCGCCGCTCGCTCTACTGGTACGCGAGGCCCTCCGAGCATGTCCCCACCCTGGAGATCCGGGTCGCCGACGTCAACGCCGATCTGCACAGCACCGTCCTCGTCGCCGCGCTCGCCCGCGGCCTGTGCGCGGCGCTGCTGACGGATCTGCGCGACAGCCGCCCTGCGCCCAGCGTGCCGGACTCCCGGCTGCGGGCCGCCCACCGGTGCGCGGCCCGCGCGGGCGTGGCCGGGTTCCTGCCCGACCCGTTGACCGGTCAGCTGGTACCCGCCCACTGGCTCGTTGAGAGACTCCTCGACCGTGCGGTGCCCGGCCTCGCAGCGGCCGGCGACCTCCCCATGGTGCTCAGCCTCCTGGCCCGCCACTTCCGCCTCGGCACCGGAGCGGACCGCCAGCGCGCCTGCTACCACCGCACCGGGCGACTCCGGGATGTCGTGGACGCCACGGCTCGCTTGACCACCGCCGCGATGTGAGGACGCGCCCCGTCGGCCGAGCCCTTGCCGCAGGTACCCGGGGATGACGGCGGAGGAACGCCGAGCGGTGCTGATCACGCTTGTCAAGGAGGCGGGCGTCTTCAGGCCCTTTCTGACATCCTCGCTTCGAACCCGTATCCACCGGGGGGCCGGGATCCGCATGTGTCGGTGATGCGGTGGTAGACCAGAGGGAAGAAACGGAACGAGGAGGGGGAAGTGGATATCGCTGCGCCGGACGGCGGGGGAGCCCCGCTGGAGGAGTTCCGGGCAGGGGCCCAGGCCCTGCCCGCCGAGATATTCGAAGGCATCTCGGCGGCCGCCTTCGCGGTGGACGACAAGGGAATCACCGTCGCCGTGAACGGGAGAGCCGAGAAGCTGTTCCAGATGACAGCGAGCGAGCTCGTCGGCCAGGACGCGCACGATCTGCTGCACCGCGACAGTCACGGCCACCCGCTGCCCCGCACCCGGTGCGGACTGCGGATGGCTCTTCTCACCCATCGCACCGATCACTGCGAATCGGACTGGTTCACCCGCGGTGACGACACCCTGCTCGCCCTGGCCTGGCTCATCACCCCTTACGAGCTCGCTGCCGGAAACCTCGGCGCCCTGGTGCTGTTCTACCCACCGCACGAAGAGCCGGCAGCCCACCGCGACGATGCCGAGGCCCCCACGACGCTCACGGAACTCGACCGACTCGCCCTCCTCGCGGAGACCACCACCCAGCTCACCTCCACGCTCGACGTGGACGAGGCACTGCACCGACTGGCGGCCCTGACCGTCCCCCGGCTCGCGGACTGGGCGGTCGTCGACCTGATCAACGAAGTGGACGAGGTCAGGCGAGCGCTGGTCGTGCAGCATGCGGACGGCGTCCTGATCGAGCGGGTGGATCTCCAGGGCCCCATGCCCCCCGTCCCGCAGGAGTCCCCGATGCCCCTGTCACGGGCACTGCGCGGCGCTGCCTCCACCCTGGCGAGCCCGTCCACCTACCACGGGCTTCCGGACTCCGGGATCGCAGTCGAGCAGCAACGGCTCTTCACGGAGACGGGTATGCACTCGGCCGCTATCGCCCCGATCCGCGGACTGCGTGAGGTACTCGGCGCACTGACCCTGGGGCGCTCGCACCGGCCGGATCCCTTCACCGTCTCCGACCTGACGCTGCTGGAGGACCTCACCAGACGGGCGGGCCTCGCCCTGGACAACGCACGCCTGTACGAGCGGCAGCGCACCATCGCCGAGACGATGCAGCGGCATCTGCTGCCGCAGATGCCCACGGTGCCGGGTCTGCAGATCACAGCCCGATACGTGCCCGCTCCGCACGCCTCCCAAGTCGGCGGCGACTGGTACGACGCCTTCTCGCTCCCGGGGGGTGCGACCGCACTCGCGGTCGGCGACGTCGCGGGCCACGACCTCGATGCCGCCGGTGGTATGGCCCAGATCCGCAACATGCTGCGCGCCTTTGTCTGGACGCACCCGGAATCGCCTTCCGTCGCCGTCACACACCTCGACCAAGCCGTCATGCACATCGCTCAGGAGCCGATGGCCACCATGGTTCTGGCCCGGCTCACGACGGCCGGTGACGGCTGCTGGAGGCTGCACTGGACCAATGCCGGCCATCCGCCGCCGCTCCTGGTCAACTACGACGGCCAGTCGCGGTTCCTGAAGGGCGGGCACGGCATGCTGCTCGGCACGGGCACCCCGAGCGTCCGCACGGACGCCGAAGTCACTCTGCCCCCGGGGGCCACCCTCGTCCTCTACACCGACGGCCTGATCGAGTCCCGGCGTCACACCCTCGACGTCGGCATGGAGAGACTCCGAAGACACGCCGCGTCTCTGGCGCGGCGTCCGCTGAGCTCCTTCAGCGACTCCTTGCTCGCCCAGGCACGCCCGGACGACAACGACGACGATGTCGCCTTCCTCGCCCTTCGGACGCCGGATCCAGGCCGTGCCGGCTGAGCGCCTCGGTGCGGGTAGCGAGCAGCGGGTAGCGCAGATTGTGTCCCGACCGCGGGGGTAGACGTACGCACGTGGTGCGCCGCGCGAGCGCACGGACGTCAGAACCGAGCGAGACGGGCCCCGGCAGGAGCATCGTCCGGCTGAGGACCGACCGGAGCAGAGGAGTCGTGCCATGCCCGCGGGATCGAGCCCCAAGAGGGAACGCCAGTACGAGCACATCAAGGACAGCGCCGAGAAGCGCGGTGTCTCAGAGAGCCGTGCCAAGGAGATCGCCGCCCGCACGGTGAACAAGGAACGCGCACGCGCAGGCGAAGCGAAGGAGCCGAGCAGGACGTCCACCAGGGACCCCAAGTCGGCCTCCCAGCGAGGTGGCGAGCGCTCCCACCGCGGTGCGCAGGGCCCCACCAGGGACCAGCTCTACGAAGAGGCGAAGAAGAAGAACATCGACGGCCGTTCCTCGATGAACAAGGACGAGCTGCGGCGGGCCTTGGGACACTGACTCGGCGTCAGGCGCATGAGGCCGAGTCCGACGTCCGGGGGGCGGCGCGGCGACTCGGAGGCGTAGACGCTCCGAAGCGGGGCACACGCACCGTAGCGCGAAGCTGTCCGTCAGTGAGCGCGCGGATCGGGGTAAGTGGATTCGGCCGGGAGGGGCGGGATGTCCAGTGAGCTGTCGGCGCGTGAGGTCGCACTGCTTGACCAGCTCGAAGCCGCGCTATGCGCGGCTCCGGCCGTTCAGGTCCGGGCTCCGGAGCCTGAGAAGGCATACGCACGCCCGGCGGCGATCGCGGTCTACGCGGCAGTGTCCGGTCTGCTCTGCCTGGTGGCAGCCGTCTCACGGTCTTCGGCCATCGGATGCCTCGCGGTGGCCGTATGGGTGACAGCGGTGCTCCTGGTCTCCAGGCACTTCGGACATGGGCCCTCATGGCCCAGGCGTGATTCCGAACCGATGCGTGGCTCGCGTGGATGAGACGCGGGATACGACGTCAGCCCTCGACACCGGTCGCCATGTGCCCGCTCCAGGCTGACCATGGCCTGGTGCCCGTACACCTCCACACCCCGCACCGCGCCCCCCGCCGGAAGCCGCTCATCGGCGAGCCCCGCCGTACACGGCTTCTGCCCGGAGTCCTCCACCTCGCTTCTCGTCTCGGGCGCCAGCAGGGCACATGCCGACGCCTAGTCCCCGTCATGCGTCGCCTGCTCGAACGCGACGGCTTGCCTGGAGGCGCCATCACTCCGGGCGCTTGAGCCTCCGCACGCGCTCACGGCCCCCACGGCAAGCAGCAGAGTCGCGATACGAAGCGCTGCGGCGGCCCGGGTGGGCCGTCGCCGGCGGTTGCGACGACGGGTGGCTGCGACGGCGTCGTCATCGGCACACCTGATCCCCACGAGAACGGCCCTTTCGCCGCTGACACTGGCAATCGGATTCCTATCGGTCTGAAAGCCACCTCTTGCCACTGCCACTCCGTGGGCGAACCAGCGTCACCGTTCCGGCGTGCGCGGATGTGACGTCCGTGAGACACCCCGGCTGACTAGGCTGAGGTGCCCACCAGACCAGGGCGCGTCGTTGCCCTGGTTCGCTGGATGGTTCCCGCGCTGTGGTGGAGCGATGAGAGAAGCCGGAGTGGACGATGGCGGTGCGGCATCCCGCGGATCGCGGGGGCGACGAGCGCGGCAAGTTCGAGCAGCTTGCGGAGGAGGCCTCCCGTTTCACCAGCTCACCTGTGTTCTTCGGGCTGTGTCTCGCGCTGGTTGCCGGGGCCGCGGCCGTGCATGTCGCCGGGCTCGCCTTGGAGTGGCAGGTGTTCGCCGGGACCTGTATGACATCGGTGACTCTGCTGTTGCTGGCTCTGCTCAAGAACGCCGAGCTGCGGGCTGAGCGTGCCATCCAGCGAAAGCTGGACGCGATTGCCGCCGCCATGCTCGAAGCGGGCGAAGGCGAGCCGGGACAGGCACATGAGGAACTGAGGAAAGCCATCCGGCTGGAGGAGGAGACATGACCTCCCGCTGGTGGCTCTTCTGAACCGGGTGGCAACCCGGTCGCAACCGGAACGCACGAGGTGAACCTGGCGTCCGTGTTGTTTTGGATGCGAAGGCTCCGGCAAACCGTGAAGCATGGTGCGATTCGGATACACGATGATGACGGAACAGGCTGGGCCGAGGGCTCTCGTGGACGATGTCGTCGCGGCGGAGCGGGCAGGGTTCGACTTCTCCGTGACCTCCGACCACTACTTTCCGTGGCTCGCGTCGCAGGGCCACTCGCCCTACGCGTGGAGTGTGCTCGGAGCCGCGGCCCAGGCGACCACACGCATTCCGCTCATGACGTTCGTGACCTGCCCGACGACGCGCTACCACCCGGCCGTCGTGGCCCAGAAGGCAGCCACCATGCAGTTGCTCTCCGAAGGCCGATTCCGTCTCGGACTCGGATCGGGCGAGAATCTCAACGAGCATGTGGTGGGCGGCGGCTGGCCGTCCGCGCGGCACCGCCTCGAAAAGCTGGCGGAAGCGGTCGAGATCATCCGCGGTCTGTTCGCCGGTGTGGAGGTGAACCACCAGGGCGCCCATTTCGATGTGGTGAACGCGAAACTGTGGGATCTCCCGGACGAGGCCCCACCGATCGGGATCGCGGTATCCGGGGAACTCTCCTGCTCACTCGCCGGCCGACTCGCCGACCTGGTCATCGCCACCGAGCCGAACGCCGGACTCCTGGATGCCTTTGACCGGCACGGAGGCACGGGCAAGCCGCGGATCGGCCAGCTACCGGTCTGCTACGACAGCGACCGGGACGCCGCCGTGAGGCGTGCCCACGACCAGTTCCGTTGGGCCTTCGGCGGCTGGCCCGTCAATGCCGAGCTGCCCGGGCCGGCAGGATTCGAGGGCGCCAGCCAGTACGTCACTCCCGAGGATGTCGCCGGGAAGATCCCGTGCGGCGACGACCTCGGTGCCTTTGTCGACGCTGTCCGGCCGTATGCAGACGCGGGATTCACCGAGATCGCACTCGTACAAGTGGGAGGCGACCGGCAACGGCCCTTCATCGAATGGGCGGAGAAGCGACTGCTGCCGGCGTTGCGGGAGCTCTGAGCGCGCCGGTCCGTGCCGCCGCCCGCGACCGCTCGCCGGCTGCCCCGCGCCGGCTCCCGATCCGTAGCCCCGTGGATTCCCCTTCCCCCGTCCGAAAGGCGGCACCCATGCCACGCGCGGTTCTGTTCGACGTCGACGGCACTCTCACCGACACCAATCATCTGCATGTCGTCGCCTGGTGGGAGGCGTTCCGTCAAGCGGGACACCATGTGGCCATGCGCGAGATCCACCGAGCGATCGGACTCAGCGCGACCGATCTCATCGCCCATCTGCTGGGCGACGACCGAAACGGGGACGAGGACGAGGCTCTCGCGGCCGCCCATGCCACGCTGTACGGCACATGGTTCGACCGGCTCCCCGCTCTCGACGGAGCCCGGGACCTGCTGCACACGCTCGCGGGCCGCGGCTGGCGCATGGCACTGGTCACCTCGGCCGGAGGAGCGGAGCTCAAGGCCCTGCGGCGGGCCATCGACGCGGACGACGTCATCACCGGCGTGGCCTCGGCCGATGACGTCGAAGCCGGCAAGCCCGCACCTGATCCGGTTCGCCAGGCACTCGACACCGTCGGAGTGGTCGCCGCGGAGGCGGTCTTCGTCGGTGACACCGTGTGGGACATGAAGGCAGCCGGTGGGGCCGGTGTCCAGGCCGTAGCCCTGCTGTCGGGCGCAATCCCGCGCGCCGATCTCGAAGCGGCCGGAGCGGTCGCCGTCTACCGGGACCCGGCAGACCTTCTCTCACACCTGGATCGCAGTGTGTTCGCGGAGTACGAGCGCCGCGCGTGAGGCGGTCCGGACAGGGACCCCGGTGCGCTGGTACGCAACGGGCCGAGGGTGAGCCAGGCGCCGCGACCCACGTGCGGCCCGGGGTGGCATAAACGGTTTGCGGCGTCGCTGCGCCGCCACCGACAGTGGCCTGATGCATGCCGCTCCCATAGTCACCGTGCGCGCCGCCACCCTGGACGACGCGCCACTGATCTGCGACCTCCTGAACGCCATCGACACCATCGAGACGGGTAGGCCGGAAACCGACCTGCACACCGTCGAAGCCGACCTCAGCCATACCGAAGTGGACCTCGAGCACGACAGCTGGCTCGCCTTCGAGGACGGCGCACTGGTCGCCTACGCCCTCGCGTGGGACGACTCGGGCGCCGACCGCATCGACACCGACCACTACGTGCTGCCCGAACACCAGGCCGCGGGGGAGCGGCTGCTGGCACTGGCGGAAGAATGGGCGCGGGAGCGCGCTGACGCCAACGGAGCCCCACAGGCCGTCGTGCACCTGCACCTCAACCAGCACCCGACACTGGACACCGCCAGACTCGAAGCCCGCGGCTGGGAGCGGGTGCGGCGCTACCACGTGATGGAGCGCCCCCTTTCGGCCCAGGCCGACCCCGTTCCGCAGCCTCCCGCCGGTGTGACCCTGCGGGACTGCACCGCCGAGGCCGACCGCCGGCGCGTCCACGCACTGGTCGAGGAAACCTTCGCAGCGCACTTCGACCATCAACGCCGCGGCTACGAGCAGTGGCTCGAAGACATCGACGGCACCCGTCTGGACTGGTCGCTGGTATGGATCGCCTCGGTCGACGGCGTCGGTGACGCCGCGGTGCTCCTCTCACGCAACGATCGCGCCGCCATGGGATGGGTCCGCAACCTCGGCGTCCGCGAGGAAGCACGCGGCAGGGGGCTCGGCGGCTACCTGCTGCGTCACGCGTTCGGCACGTACGCACGGCTGGGCCGCGACAGTATCGGCCTCGGCGTCGACACCCTCAACGCGAGCAGGGCGCTGAGTCTCTACGAGGCACACGGCATGCGCGCGCACCACGCCGTCGACACATGGGAAGCAGTCCTTCCGGCGCGGAGGGGCTGACCTCGACTCAGACCCGTTCCGAACAGGGTGATTTAGAGTGGACGCCGCCCGTTCCCATCATCGGATCTGCGAGGTATACGCGAACATGTCGACTGAGACGTTTGAGTTCCAGGTGGAAGCCCGTCAGCTGCTCCAGCTGATGATCCACTCGGTCTACTCGAACAAGGATGTCTTCCTGCGGGAGCTCGTCTCCAACGCCTCCGACGCACTGGACAAACTGCGGCTCGAGAAGCTGTGGGACGACTCACTCGACGCCGACGTGTCCGATCTGCACATCGACATCGCCATCGACCAGGACGCCCGCACGCTCACGGTGCGGGACAACGGCATCGGCATGTCGTACGAAGAGGTCGGGCGGCTCATCGGCACGATCGCCAACTCGGGCACCGCGAAGTTCCTCCAGGAGCTCAAGGAGGCCAAGGACGCGGCCGGGAAGGAAGGGCTCATCGGCCAGTTCGGCGTCGGCTTCTACGCCGGCTTCATGGTGGCGGACGAAGTCACCCTGGTAACCCGGCGCGCCGGCGAGGCCCAGGGCACCCGCTGGACCTCGCGCGGCGAGGGAACCTACACGCTGGACACCGTTGACGACGCCCCGCAGGGCACCGCGGTCACGCTCCACCTCAAGCCCGCCGACGTGGAGAACCAGCTCCACGACTACTGCTCCCCGTGGAAAGTCCGGGAGATCATCAAACGGTACTCGGACTTCATCACCTGGCCCATCCGCATGCTGCCTGAAGCCGGCTCCGGTGACGAGGCGCCCGAACCCGAGACGCTCAACTCCATGAAGGCACTGTGGGCGCGCTCGCGCGACGAGGTGACCGACGAGGAGTACCACGAGCTGTACAAGCACATCGGCCACGACTGGCGTGACCCGCTGGAGACGATCCGCCTCCAGGCGGAGGGCACCTTCGAGTACCAGGCCCTGCTGTTCCTCCCCGAGCACGCCCCCCACGACCTGTTCACCCGGGACTCCAAGCGCGGCGTGCAGCTCTACGTCAAGCGCGTTTTCATCATGGACGACTGCGAGGCACTGCTTCCGCCGTACCTCCGCTTCGTCAAGGGCGTTGTCGACGCCGCGGACCTCTCGCTCAACGTCTCCCGCGAGATCCTCCAGCAGGACCGCCATATCGAGATGATGCGCCGAAGGCTGACGAAGAAGGTCCTGTCCACGGTCAAGGAGATGATGGCCAAGGACCAGGACCGCTACGCCACGCTCTGGCGGGAGTTCGGCACCGTCCTGAAGGAGGGACTCGTCACCGACCCCGAGAACCGGGAGGCCATCCTCGCCTTCGCGTCCTTCGCGAGCACCCACCACGACACGGAGCCGACCACGCTCAAGCAGTACGTGGAGCGGATGAAGGACGGGCAGGAGGACATCTACTACCTGACCGGTGAGTCCCGCCAGACCATCGAGAACTCCCCGCACATGGAGGCGTTCCGGGACCGGGGAATCGAGGTGCTGCTGCTCACCGACCCCGTCGACGAGGTTTGGGCTGACGCCGTCGGCGCGTACGAGGGCAAGCAGCTGCGGTCCGTCGCCAAGGGCCGGATCGACCTCGACGCGAAGGACGACGACACCCCCGACGCCGAGCGGGAGAAGCAGACCGAGAAGTACGCCGGGCTGCTCTCCTGGTTGAGCGAGGAGCTGGACGAGGACGTCAAGGAGGTGCGCCTGTCCTCGCGGCTCACGGTCTCCCCGGCCTGTGTCGTCTCCGACGCGCACGACCTGACCCCGGCACTGGAGAACATGTACCGCGCCATGGGCCAGGAGATCCCCAGGGCCAAGCGGATTCTGGAACTCAACCCGGACCATCAGCTCGTCAAGGGTCTCAACCAGGCCTACATGGAGCGCGAGGACCGCACCGGACTCGCCGAGACCGCCGAGGTACTCCTCGGTCTGGCGACCCTCGCCGAGGGCGGTCAGCCCAAGGAGCCGGCCCGTTTCGTCAAGCTGATGGCGGACCGTCTGGAACGCGCTCTGTAGCCTCCGTAGCCGGACATCCCGTAGGCGGCCTGCCCCCCCGTACACCGCGGGCGGGCCGCCGATTCCGACCAACGCAGCGTCGACGACGCGCCTTCCGTTGCCGCCGGTGTCCCAGGAGTATCGTTCGCGCCGAACGACTGCCTTGGCGACGTGCGAGGAATGGTGCCCATGCGGGAGATGAGCGAACCCGAGTGGCGTTCCTTCGTCCTGGAAGGCACGAGGACCGGCAAGCTGGCGACGAACCGGGCCGACGGCAGGCCCCATGTGACACCTGTCTGGTTCCTGCTCGACACGTCGCCAACCGGCGGCGGAGAGCCGCCCACCCTCGTCTTCACGACCTGGCACGAGTCCCTCAAGTACAAGTCCCTGCGCCGCGATCCGCGTTTCTCGCTCTGTGTCGACGACCAGGAACCCCCTTTCTCGTACGTCATGCTCGAATGCACGGCACGGCTCACCGACGACCCGGGTGACCTGGCCCTCTGGGCAGCGCGGATCGGCGCCCGCTACATGGGCGAAGCGCGGGGACGCGAGTACGGCGAGCGCAACTCGGTCCCGGGGGAGTACCTGGTGCGAGCACGGGTGGACCGGGTGATCGCCCGCCACGCCATCGCCGGCTAGCCCCCGCTCTGTCGGCTCCTGGACACGGCCCGGGGCGTCGCCGTGGCGAATCGAGCGGCGACGGTGGGCGAGGATCTCCGCATCGGCCGCCGAGCCACCCGTGCCGTGCCCGGAGCATCTGAGTAGGCGTACTCAGGCCGCCGTGGATCTCCGTCGGCATGATGAAGCGGCCGAGGAGAAGGAGCGCTGCCATGTCCCTGATCGAGACCACCCCCGTCCGTACCACCGGCGCACCTGCGCGGTCGCGGCTCCTTCCGCGTGTCTGCGTCCTGGTGGTGGTCGCCGGGCTGGCCCTCTCCGCCTGGGCGCCGTACGACCGGATGACCTGGCTGCTGGAAGTGGTGTGGGTGCTGGTCGGGTTGCCGCTGGTCGTTCTGGCTTGGCGGCGCTTCCCGCTGACCGGGCTGCTGTGCCTGCTGCTCACGGCACACGCTCTCGTGCTGGTGCTGGGCGGGCACTACACCTACGCCCGGGTGCCGCTCGGCGAGTGGGTGCAGAGCGGCCTGGGGCTCGACCGGAATCCGTACGACAGGTTCGGGCACCTGATGCAGGGCTTCGTACCCTGCATCCTGGTAAGGGAGTTGCTGACCCGCACCGCGCCTCTGCGCGGCAGCCGCTGGCTGGCACCGCTCACCGTCTGCGCATGTCTGGCCTTCAGCGCGGTCTTCGAGATGTTCGAGTGGGCGTCGGCCGTCATCGGCGGACACGCGGCGGACGACTTCCTGGCCACCCAGGGCGACGTATGGGACACCCAGTGGGACATGTTCTGCGCGCTGATCGGTGCGGTTCTCGCGCTGCTTCTGCTCCGCAAGCTGCATGACCGGCAGCTGACACGCCTGCCCGGCTGACGGAGCCGGCAGCCGCTCAGGGCCATGAGCCGGCTATCGGACAGAGCCCGTAGGGTTCCTTGGCATGACCGTGCTCCGTGGTGCCTCCGTCGTCCTCCGCCCCGCCGTAAGCGAAGACGTCCCCGCACTGGCCGCCATCCGCGCCACGCCCGAGGTGCGGGCGCGATGGAGCGGCGGGACCGACCTCCAGGCCGACGTGGCGGAGGACCTCGAAGACCCGGAGACCCGGTGCCTGGTCATCGAACACCGAGATCGCACCATCGGCATGATCCAGTGGCACGCCGAGGACGAACCGGACTACCGGCATGCCGGGATCGACCTGTTCCTCGATCCCTCTGCTCACGGCAGGGGGCTGGGCACGGACGCCGTGCGGACGCTGGCCCGCCATCTGATCGACGCTCTCGGCTACCACCGGCTGGTGATCGACCCGGCCGCCGACAACACCGTCGCGATCCGCTGCTACACCAAGGTCGGATTCCAGCCGGTCGGGATCATGAGGCAGTACGAGCGCCGAGCCGACGGCACATGGCACGACGGGCTCCTGATGGACCTGCTGGCCGCTGAACTGGTGCGCTGAATCTCCGCCTCTCCGCAGCGCCGGATCAGTTGGGGCCTGACCAGTAGGCGTATTCCCACTGCGCCGAGTCAGGGCTGAACTCCACCTCGATCTTGTCGGCCGCGTCCGGCGGAAGCGAGAACGCGTACTTGCCGACGGCCTGCCCGCCCGGCAGGACATATCCGGTGATCACCTTCTGACGTCCGCTGCCGTCGATCACCAACTCCGCGGACGCCCCGTCGGCGTCATTGACGTTCGGCAACCCGGTCTCGACCGAGACCCGCTGCTTGCCCGTGTTCACGACCGTCACCGTCACCTGAACGGCTTTGTTCCCCTTCGCATGACCGAACACGATCTCGTGCGGGATGAACGGCTCCGGCTTGGCGACGGTGACCTTCAGCCCGTTCTCGAACGTGTAGGAACCACCGAACGACAGATGTCTGGCCCGCTCCTTCTCTTCCTCCTCTTCCGCGGCCTTCTCGGCTGCGGCCTCGGACGCCTCGGCCTTGGCGCGAGCGCTGTCGGCGGCCTTCTTCACCGTCACCACGGCGAAGATCCCGCCGCCGACCGAGAACAGCAGACCGACCGCACCCAGGATGACACCCGCCAGGGCCATACCCCTGTTGGTCGCGAGTCCCTTCCGCGCTTGCCGGAGCCCGATGAAGCCGAAGACCACGGCCAGCAGAGCCGGCAGCCAGGCCATCCAGAACAGGACGACGACCATGCCGAGGACCGCGCCCACCGTGCCGAGCACCAGAGCCGATATGCCCATCGCGTTGCGAGGCTGCGGCGGCAGCGCCGGGTACGACGGCCACGGCCCGCCCGCCGATACGGGCGGCGTACCCCACGGATCATGACGGGTCGACGGCTGTCCCGCGAGGTTCTGGTCGGCGGTCGGAGGGGGAGTGGTCACACTCGGTCCTTCGGGCGATTGTTTTCGATTTTGACGAGTCAATGACACTAGCAGGCGCTATTCGTACTTTCTGACCATTAATTGCGGGGTGCGGATGAGCCGGCGGGTCACCCGCTTGACCGGGTGGGCGTGCGCGGCATGCGCCCATTCCGTGACAGTGGGGGTTGGCAGGCACGGCTGGTGGCGTCACCTGCCCACGACGGAGGAGCGCGTGTGGTGGACTCTCGAGCCGCGAGGCGTCTCGCCGGCGCTGTCCTGTGTCTGCTCGCCGTGTCAGGCACCGGCTGCGCCGGTACGCAGTCGGTCGGCGGCGGCCCCCCGGCCGTCCCGAGTCCCGCCGATGGCGGCGGCGAGCTCATCATCGACTTCCTCGACACGCCCGGCCTGCCCCGTCACTTCCGCACAGCCATGAGCCCGCTGTCCCGGGAACCAGGCCCCCGGCCCAGCCTCATCGGCCTCAGGGAACTGCGGATGTCCGGCAGCGCCTCCCCGTCGCAGGACGGCTGGCAGGCGGTACGGCGAGATCTCCCCCACGTGCCGGGCGGCCGGCTGTTCGACGTGGACCTGCGCCAGGAGACCCATCTCTACGTCGATGGCGCGGTGGTCAGCTGGTATGGAAAGGACGACGACGCCAATATCGGGATGTCGCGCGAGCAGCTGCTCCGGTTGCAGACCACCCGTTTGGAGGAGCTGCGCGCCTGGCCCGTCATCCCGTTCGCCTACCTGCCGAAGAAGTCGGCCGCCGCCACTCTGCCCCCGGTCGAGGGACCCCGAACGGTGAGGACCGAACAGGAGACCGTCACTCCGTACGGCTTCGCCTACCGCTACCTCCCGGTACCCGACCGCCATATGCCCACACCGCGGACCGCGGACGTCTTCGTCGCCCTGGCCCGTACCCTGCCCGCGGACGGCTGGCTGCACATGCACTGCAGGGAAGGACACGGCCGCACCACCACCTTCATGGCGATGTACGACATGATCAAGAACGCCAGGCAGGTTCCGCTCGCCGACATCCTGCGGCGCCAGCACCTCCTGGGCGGCGCCGGAACGGATCTCGCGGCCGACCCCGCGCGCGCCGCGTTCCTCCGGACCTTCTACGACTACGCGCGCCACAACGACGACGGCTTCCGCAGCTCGTTCACCGACTGGCTTGCCGCCCACCCGCACCCGACCGAGGACTACCCGCTGCTGATGCCGCCGCCCCGGCAGACCGGCTCCAAGTAGACGGCGCGACGGCCCTCGACTGACTGCTTGCGAGTGAACGGTACGACTTCGCGCTCGCGTCGGCCCCTGATCGGCTGTCAGGCCGGTTAGCGTGCTTCCGTGCCGCTGAGCTGTGCATTCGTGAACCTCAAGCCCGGAGTCGGCAAGACGACCAGTGCCGTCTGGCTGGCACACGCCCTGCATGAGTCGGGCCGCTCTCCGCTGCTGGTCGACAGCGATCCTGCCTCCTCCGCGCTGCGCTGGAGCGAGCTCGCGGACGGCTTCCCCTTCCCCGTCATCGCCCTGCCCGTCGGCGACGTCCACCGCCGGGTGAACGACTTCCTGGGCAACAGACAGGCTGTGGTGCTCGACGCGCCGCAGATGGAGGACCACGCACGTATCACCCGCAGCGTCATGAGGTACGCGAGCGAGTGGATCATCCCGGTGACGCCGGCTCCCATCGAACTGGACCGCATGGCACCGATCCGTGCCGAGATGGACGAGGTGCAGTCGCTGCGCCCCGAGCCGGCCAGGGCCGTGGTCCTGCTGAATCGCACCAATCGCCCTGACGCCACCCGCACCGGGCCGGATGCGGATGCTCGCGAGGCACTCACCGAGTGGGGGTTCACGGTGTTCGACACCCAGATCGCACGGCTCGACCTGTATTCCCAGTCCTTCGGTAGTCCCGTCCGGGCAAAGGGCTCAGCCTACATGGAGCTCGCCGAGGAACTGATCAAGCGTCAGGAAGCGGCATGACGGAACGCAAGGACAGGTATCGCGCGGCGCTGGAGCGCGGCGGGGACAGCACAGCCCGGTCCCCGAAGGCCACCACGCTGCACAGCCGGTACGTCAGCGTGACGATCGAAGTGGATCCGGACCTGAGGGAGGGCCTGATGCGCTGGGCCGGTCCGCCCCTCTCCCTGCTGGTACTCGCGGGCACCACGGTCCTCCGCGTGGTCTCGGACGCCACTGCCAGGCTGCCCCTCGTTCCCAGCGGTGACCGCCGTACCTGACGGCCACGGGAAGTGTGGGCGAAGAGAATTGACACCAGGGGCGCACAGCGACCCGGCATGGGCCAAGGTGTACCCATGGCAGACCACGACCTCAGCGGCTTCGCCCCCGGCACCTTCACCCATGAGGGGGTCACCCGTCGGATCCTGCGGCGCGGCACCGGACCTGCCGTGATCGTGATGGCGGAGATACCCGGAATCACCCCCAAGGTCGCCGAGTTCGCCGAACGGGTGGCCGCGCTCGGCTGCACCGCCGTACTCCCCGTACTGTTCGGGCACCCCGGACGTGATCCGCACCCCAGCGCTCACGGGCGGCTCAAGGCCGGTCTCTACACCGCCTCGACGCTGTGGAAGGTGTGCGTGAGCCGTGAGTTCACCCTGCTCGCCACGGGCAGGAGCTCACGTGTGGTCGACTGGCTGCGCGCACTGGCGGCACACGAGCACGACCGGTGCGGTGGGCCGGGGGTCGGGGCCATCGGCATGTGTCTCACCGGTGGCTTCGCCCTGGCCATGGCAGTGGACGACCGCCTGCTCGCCCCGGTCCTGTCCCAGCCCTCCCTGCCGGTCGCCATCACCCGGGGCAGAGCCGGCGGTATCGACATCTCCGCGGACGACCTCGCCGCCGTCCGCGGGCGATGCGAACGCGACGGGCTCCAAGTGCTGGGCCTGCGGTTCCACGGCGACCGCCTCGTGCCGGGCGACCGGTTCGCGTTCCTGCGCCGGGAACTCGGCGCGGCATTCACCGCCGTCGAACTCGACGACGCGTCAGCGAACCCCGAAGCCGTGCTGCCGCCGCACTCCGTCCTGACGGAGCACCTTGTCGACGAGCCCGGGCAGCCGACCCGAACGGCACTGGACCAGGTACTCGACCTGCTGCGTACCCGGCTGTTCGAGCAGGACAAGGAACCCACCGCGAAGGTATGACCCGGCAGCCGTCAGACCCTGCGCCAGCGGGCCATGCAGAACGAGAACACACCGAACAGCACGAGGCCGGCCGCTGTGGCCGCCATCAGCCACGGACCGGCAGCCGTGGCAGCGAACGTACGCAGGTGTCGTCCAGGCCCTTGGCCTCACTGGGGTCGTACCTGACCGCCGCCCGCACGGCGAACCCGCCCGCCACCGCGAATACCAGCCCACGTGCCACACCACCAGTGATTCCGCAGAAGTCGACAATACGCCGTGTGCGGCGGCCCATCCCGCCCGTCCTGAGGTGCTTGTGGTACTTGCGCAGAGCAGCGCGTACACCGATCCACAGGCCCGCACCAGCGATACCGGCGCCTGCGGCGCCCACGATCCACTGGCCGCCCGGCAGTTCCAGTGCCCGTGCCGTCACGTCCCGCGACTGACGATCACCCGAACCAGCGCCGCGCTCGCCCATGGTGAAGGAGAGCACCGAGTAGGCGACGGTCGCGTAGAAGACGCAACGTACCGCCGACAGGGCCCGCTTACGGGCTTTCCCCCCATCCGGTCCGGCAGCACCGAACAACGCCTCCGACAACCGCCAGAGCACCATGCCGATGAGCCCGATCCCGAGCGCCCACAACACGGCGACGCCGAACGGCCGGTCCGACAACGCCTCCAGCGCACCGGAGCGGTCTGCCTCCTCGCCGGATCCGGAGCCTGTGGCCACCTGTAGCGCGAGCACGCCGATGAGAAGGTAGATGACACCCCGTGCGGCCAGACCCCAGCGTGCTCCGGTCTCCACGACCGAACTGCGGGCTGCCCGACGTGCCATGGACCGGCTCTGAAGAGTCAATGCGCGTGCGTTCATGCATCCCGCTTGCCCATGAAATCCGTGGGCGAACGTGCTCGGCCGGCAGCGGGTGCCGCGACGCTCCGGCCTCCAGGCGCGAGCCGGTCCGGAACCCGGGCAGGATGAGCGGATGGATCAGACTCTCGACGTCCCCGAGCTCGCCGCTGGTGCGTTCACGCTTCGACCGTGGCGCCTCTCGGACCTGCCGCTTGTCCGTGAGGCGTCGCACGACGAGTACATCCCGCTGATCACGACGGTGCCGTATCCCTGTTCCGAGCAGGAAGGCGTCGCGTTCATCGAACGGCAGTGGGGCCGGGCGACCACGAGTGCGGGGTATCCGTTCGTCATCGTCGACGCTGACAGCCGACCGGTCGGCCAGGTGGGGCTGTGGCTGAAGGACCTGGCAGAGGGTCGCGCCACATTGGGCTACTGGGTCGTCAAGTCGGCCCGCGGCCAGGGAGCCGCCGTGGCCGCTGTCGGCGCGGTGGCCGAATGGGCCTTGCGCGACCTGCGCATTCCCCGTCTCGAGCTGTATGTGGAGCCGTGGAACACAGCCTCCGTACGCACCGCCGAGCGCATGGGGTTCCAGTGTGAAGGGCTGCTCCGGAAGTGGCAGCAGGTGGGTGGCGCACGCCGGGACATGTTCGTCTACTCGCTGCTGGGCGGGCGGTCGTGAGCAGGCCGAGCGCCAGCTGGGCCGGGTGACCGTAGCCCGGGGTCCCCAAACGGCTCCCCCGGCCACTCCACCCCAAACCCCGCACCCCCCCCACCCGGAGCCCCCCCACCGACGCCACGCCCCCACAAAAAAGTTACAACAGGGTGAGCTAAA
>NZ_JBHXFA010000119.1:0-5259 GCF_042724175.1 Streptomyces sp. NPDC127084 | reverse complement strand
CGTCTACCCGCTGCGGGGGGGGCGTTCGTGCGACGGCCGCGCGCCCGCGGGGCCGGTGGAGCTTAGCCGGGGCCCCAAATCGGCACCCAGGGAAACGACCACCGCATCCGCGCCTGCCGCAGACGCGGTCTCCCCCACCGGTCAGCCTGCCACGCAGAATTCGTTTCCATCGGGGTCCTGCAAGACTGTCCACGTCAGGGGGCCGATCGAGTGCTCTTCGGAGGCGGAGGCCCCCAGGGCGACCAGCCGGTCCACCTCGGCATGCCGGTCCTGCGTGTGGAAGTCCACGTGGACCCGGTTCTTGGCCTGCCGGGACTCGGCGACCCGCTGGAAGCCGAGTGCCAGTGGTGTCGCGGCGACGATGACGAACTCGCCGTCGAAGTCCTGGGCGATCTTCGTGTCCAGGGCCTTGGCCCACCATGCGGCGAGGACGCGGGGTTCGGTGCAGTCGATAGTGATCATCTTCGGATCCAGAGTCATGCGGTACACACTAGGCTTGCCGTCCACAACACGGGCTCTGCCCCCAGTGGAGCAGGTGCGGAGTCGAAGCGATCACCGATGCGCAACCCGCAGGTGGTGTTGGTGGTGTTGTCGCGCACGGCGACGGCGTCGGTCGACGAACGGCCTGTCAAGGCGGACTTGATGTCTGCCGCGAGCTTCGTCGCGAGCCCGGCCTTGTCGGAAGTGCACGTCACCTCGGGTGTCGCGGCGGAGGCAGGCGTAGCCACGATCGCTGTCGGCAGGAGAGCCCCACGGCGAGGGCGGCGCCGAGGGCGCCGCGTCCGCGGGGGTGGGATATGAGCGCGTGAGTCATATATCGAAAGACTCGCCGAACAGAGGAAAACTGTACGAGCGGTATGGCCGGAACATCGCGGCCCAGGGGAACCCGCAGGGCACCAGACCCGTGTGTGAGTGTGGGAAGACGATCAAGCGGTACGTGTCACGGATATGGATCATCGATGCGGGCCGGCAGACCGGACGACAAGGAGTACGACGTGCCACGCTACGAGGACGCGTATCGCGACAGTCTCGGCAACCCCGAGAAGTTCTGGCTACGGGCTGCGGAAGCCATCGACTGGGAGCGGTGGCCCACCCGGGCGCTGGACGCCTCGAGGCCGCCCTTCTACCACTGGTTCCCCGGTGGAAGGCTCAACACCTGCCACAACGCCCTCGACCGGCATATCGCCGCCGGCAACGGCGACCGCACCGCCCTGATCTACGACTCCGCCTACAGCGGGGAGCGGACGTCCTTCACATACGCTGAGCTCCGGGACGAGGTGGCCCGGTTCGCGGGAGCCCTGCGAGGCCTGGGAGTAGGTGCGGGGGACCGCGTGGTGGTCTACCTTCCGATGGTGCCGCAGGCTGCCATCGCGATGCTGGCCTGCGCCCGCCTCGGCGCCGTGCACTCCGTGGTGTTCGGTGGCTTCGCCCCCCGGGAACTGGCCGCCCGCATCGACGACGCCCGCCCCAAGGTGGTGCTGTCGGCTTCCTGCGGAATCGAACCCGGCCGCATCGTGGAGTACAAGCCGATCGTCGACGAGGCGCTGCGACTCTCCGACCACCGGCCCGAGTCCGTGGTGATCCTGCAACGCGAACAGGCACATGCGGACCTCGGTGAAGGCGACCTGGACTGGGACACGCTGACCGCCGGCGCCGAACCGGCCGACTGCGTACCCGTCGGCGCCGACGACCCCCTCTACATCCTCTACACCTCGGGGACGACCGGTCGCCCCAAGGGAGTCGTCCGTGACAACGGGGGCCATGCCGTCGCCCTGGCCTGGTCGATGTCCGCGATCTACGACATCGGTCCCGGCGACGTGTGGTGGACGGCCTCGGACGTCGGGTGGGTCGTCGGCCACTCGTACATCGTCTACGCACCCCTGCTGGTGGGCGCCACCACGGTGCTCTACGAGGGCAAGCCCGTCGGCACCCCGGACGCCTCGGCGTTCTGGCGGGTCATCGCCGAGCATGGGGTGAAGGCCCTGTTCACCGCCCCCACCGCACTGCGTGCGGTGAAGAAGGTGGATCCCCGGGCCGAGCTCCTCGCCGCCCACGACCTGAGTGGATTCCGTACGCTCTTCCTGGCCGGCGAGCGCCTCGACCCCGAGACGTACCAGTGGGCCACCGACACCCTCGGTGTCCCGGTCGTCGACCACTGGTGGCAGACCGAGACCGGTTGGCCGGTGGCCGCCAATCTCCGTGGCCTGGAACCGATGCCGATCAAACCAGGCTCTCCCACGGTTCCCGTCCCCGGCTACGACATCCGCATCCTCGACGATTCGGGCGCGGAGCTGCCCCGCGGCAGCGAGGGCGCGATCTGCGTCAGGCTGCCGCTGCCGCCCGGCACACTTCTGACGCTCTGGGGCGACGACCAGCGCTATGCCGACTCCTACCTCTCGCGCTTCGACGGCTACTACCTCAGCGGTGACGGCGGATACATGGACGAGGACGGTTATCTGTTCGTCATGGGGCGCATGGACGACGTCATCAACGTGGCCGGCCACCGTCTGTCCACCGGCTCCATGGAAGCCGTCCTCGCCTCCCACCCCGCTGTAGCCGAGTGCGCCGTGATCGGAGTGGCGGACCGGCTCAAGGGCCAGGTCCCCCGCGGGCTCGTCGTCCTCAAAGCCGGAATCGACACCGATCCGGCGCAACTGCGGACCGAACTCGTCGCGGCTGTGAGGTCCGAGATCGGCCCGGTCGCCTCCTTCAAGGAAGTCGACATCGTCTCCGCGCTGCCCAAGACCCGCTCCGGGAAGATCCTCCGCAAGTACATGAGGTCCATGGCCGAGGGCCGCGAAGAGCCCGTTCCGTCGACGATCGAGGACCCCACCGTCTTGGACGCCCTGCGACCGGTGCTGCGGCCCGAAGGCGGGTGATACGCGTGGCGTGGGGCGTGCCACCTCGAAACGCCCCGCCGCAGAGACTCTCCGAGCCGGGTCAATGAAGTTCGGCAGCGGTTGGCGTGAATACGGAAGCAGGGGGCATACGGAATTCCGGAGGTGGGAAATCATGGTTCCCTTGCTTCTCGTTCTGCTTCTGATCCTGCTGCTTTTCGGGGCGGGATTTGCGCTGGAGATCCTTTGGTGGATCGCGATCGCCGTGCTGGTGCTCTGGCTGATCGGATTCGTCGCTCGCCCCAAGGGCGGCAGCAGCCGCTGGTACCGCTGGTAGCAGTTACGTACACCTGCGCGCCGGAGTACTTCCGCGCCGAGTCGGGCGAGTACGGCGAAGGAATCGCATGCGCCGCATTGACCGAAGCGAAGAAGTCGGAACGTGACGTGCGGGCGGATGAGCCGCCGCAGAGACGTTCGAATGCCTGGCCGCGGCGGAGGGCCGCCCCGGCGTGACGTTCCAGAAAGGAATTCAGCATGACTGAGCACGTGTGGAGCTACAAGTCGACGGCGGGCCACTTGGCTGGCACGGACCTGCGGGGGTACAAGGTCGAGGCGGTCGACGGCAGTATCGGCAAGGTGGACAAGCACTCCGACGAGGTCGCCGACGCCTACCTGGTGGTGGACACCGGTCCGTGGATCTTCGGTAAGGAAGTGCTGCTGCCGGCGAGCACGGTGAGCCGTGTCGATGTGGATGAGCGGAAGATCTACGTCGACAGGACCAGGGATCAGATCAAGGACGCCCCGGAGTTCTACCGCGACAAGCACCTGGGTGACGCGGACTACCATGAACAGCTGGGTTCCTATTACGGGTTGGGCGGGCCCTTGGGCGGTGGGCGCATCCTCTGAGCGGCACGGGAGGCCCGGCGACCGACAGGGTCGCCGGGCCGCCGCCCTTGATCAGGGTTGGGTGTCGCGGAGGGCGATCCGGGCGGAGACCCGTTTGCCCACCGCCTGCCGCTCGACGTCGAGCATCTGGGTGACGGCCTTGACGATCTCCAGGCCGTGCCGGCCGATGCGGCTCGGGTCGGTGGTCCGCGCCGCCGGGGCGTTCGGGTCGCTGTCCCACACCACGACTTCGATCGCGGTCTCCGTGATTCCCAACTCCATCAGCACTGGACCCGGCGCGTATTTGCAGGCGTTGGTGACCAACTCGCTCACGACCAGCCGGGTCAGTTCCGTAGCGCGAGAGGACACTTCCAAGCCTTGCTCCGCCCGGGCCCGAGCGAGGAACTCTCCCGCGTGGTCACGGGCCTCGGCGATACATCCGGTGTCCCCGCCGAATGCGTAGCCTGCCTGTCGCAGCGTAGGACAGCCCTCGCCGCCGGCCTGCGGCTCCTTCAGCATCGTCCTTCGGTCCTCGACTTTCCGCTGTGGTGGTACACCAGCCGTCGCATGCGTGCGCACGAGCGTGGAGCGTACTCTCTGGGGCGAATGCCGAAGGACGACATGGGCTCACGGCCGAGGTGTCCCGCCCGGCTGCGGCCCTGCCTGCTCAGGGCGTGCTCCTGAGTACATCGGTTTTCCTATGTTCATACGCCCTTATGCCCGTACGCGCCTTCTGCGTCACCGGCGTCCGCGCAGTCGGCTGAACAGGCTGCGGGCCTGGGCACGCCTGCGCGGGTCGGACGCGGCGCGCTTCGCCGACGACAGGGCGCGGCGGCCCTGCGGGCTTTGAGTGAACTGCTTGAGCCGTGACATCAATCCGGGCATTGCTCCTCCTTCGACGTTTCCTCTCCGCATACCCGGTGCCACTCGAACGATGTCCGCGCAGCGCCATCCGCCGCCACGTGGTCGGGGCGACGGTTCGGGGCCTGATGCTGCACGACGCGGCTCCTCAGCCCCGCTCGCCTTGTGCAAAGCATCCATCCGATACCGTCGTCCCCCATAGCCGGGCAAAACGTGCTGGCAGTGCAAAGGAGGGCAAGTCGTGATCGGCGAGCCAGGGGCACCGCAGGGCCCGAAAGCACCGCGCATCTGAAGAGGAGCCATGGCCGTACGGAGGAAGGCGTCCGCCACCGCACACCCGCAGGTGCGATTCGCCGGGGCGCTCGCGGTGTCGATCGCCATGATCGCACCGACGATGGCTGTAGCACTCAACGGAGTTGGCGCCGCCCAGACGGTCGGCAGAGCGGTACCGATCGCCTTCCTGCTGGCCACCGCGGGTGTCGGTGGCGGAGCCACCTGGCCGCTTCATCCCCTGTGCGGCGGCGGCCTGGCTCACGCTCGGTCTGCTGGCCATCGCGTTCCGGCCCGACCAGGTCACGGCCTCCGGAATCCGTCTCATGCACCGGTCACGGGAGCACCGGGCATGGACGGACCCCGCTGCCGGCGCTCCTGCCCGAGGGCACCCCGACCCGTGAGC
>NZ_JBHXFA010000118.1:18587-24702 GCF_042724175.1 Streptomyces sp. NPDC127084 | reverse complement strand
ACGTGACACGGCGGCTGTTCGTAGCCCGGGTCGCGGGCGGCGCGGCAGCGGCGGTGGCCGCCGGGGGCCGGGGCGCAGGGCGCGGAGGGGGGGGGGGCGGGGCGCCCGCGGCGCCCCCACCCCCCCCCGCGGCGCGGGAGTCGCGGGGGCGCGTGCGGTGACCTGAGGGAGATCGGTGGGACGCCAACGGTGGCCGCCGGGGCGCGACACGCATCGCGCGCCTCCCCTCTGCCCTATGTCGCCGCTGAACCTTCCTTCGATAAGCTGTGCCGGACCGGCCCACCGCATATGCCGCGGTGCTGCTGCCGTTTCGGCCCACGGGTCCTCGTCCTCGTCCTCGTAAGTTCGTCAGAGCACGTCAGGCCCGCTCTTCACGTCGATCAGAATCAGAATTCCGTCGACCAGAATCCGACCAGAACCAACCAAGGAGTGTCGTCGAGCGATGGCCGGTCCCGCATTCCGCGCCGCCGCTGTCCGGGTGCGCGTCCCCGCCACCAGCGCGAACCTCGGGCCGGGCTTCGATGCCTTCGGCCTGTCGCTGGGGCTGTATGACGATGTCGTCGTCCGGGTGGCCGATTCCGGTCTGCATATCGACATCGCCGGTGAGGGCGCCGAGACCCTGCCCCGCGATGAGAGCCATCTGCTCGTACGCTCCCTGCGTACCGCCTTCGACCTGCTCGGCGGGCAGCCGCGCGGCCTTGAGGTGGTATGCGCCAACCGCATCCCGCACGGCCGCGGGCTCGGTTCGTCGTCCGCCGCCATCTGCGCCGGTATCGTCGCCGCCCGCGCGGTGACCATAGGCGGCGACACCCGGCTCGACGACGACGCGCTGCTGGAGCTCGCCACCGAGATCGAGGGCCACCCCGACAATGTCGCGGCGTGCCTGCTCGGCGGCTTCACGCTGGCCTGGACGGCAGCCGGTACGGCCCGGGCCATCAGGATGGATCCCTCGGATTCCATCGTTCCGGTGGTTTTCGTGCCGTCGAATCCGGTGCTCACCGAGACCGCGCGCGGACTCCTTCCGCGCACGGTGCCGCATGTCGACGCCGCGGCCAACGCGGGTCGCGCCGCGCTGCTCGTGGAGGCCCTGACCAGGCGCCCCGAACTGCTGCTGCCCGCCACCGAGGACCGCCTGCACCAGGAATACCGTGCTCCGGCGATGCCGCAGAGCGTCGACCTCGTCAACAGGCTGCGCGCGGACGGCGTTCCCGCAGTCATCTCCGGTGCGGGACCCACGGTGCTCGCGCTGGTCGAGGACGGTGCGGCCGACAAGGTCGCACGGCTCGCGGGCGAGGGCTGGGCGGCGAACAGGCTGGCGCTCGACGCGGCCGGCGCGAGCGTGCTGCCGCTCGCTTCATAGCGACACGGGATTGCCGGTGACGGAGAGGGGGAATGTTTGTTGGAGCCGGTAGTGTTAACCTCAAGTACGCAGCCCACATTCTTGTGGAGCGGTGCTTTGCGTCCCCATCCGGGACCACCATTCTTCCGGGAGCCTCCCCAACTGCCTGAGCAGCCTGCCTGAGCAGTTTCGAGCACGCTCCGGAAACGGCACGACACCCCTCGCTCATCTCGGGAGAGGGCCGAGCAGGGGGACTCGGGCCGGACCTTGCACGTACATTTCCTCCGCCTACCCGGCGGGACTACCGCCCCGGTTCAGGTCCACGATCCGAAAGATCGCGGACCGGTGCCGGACAGCACAACCGGTCGCCGAGCCAGATGGCCGACGTCCGCTCCAGGGAAGGACCCTTCGTGAGCGACACCACCGATCTGATGGGCGTGACTGCCGACAAGAGCGTCGACACAGCCGCGCCCGCCGCAGGTGCTGCCTCTGGCACCACCGCACGGCGCCGCCGCTCCGGCACCGGCCTCGACGGCATGGTCCTGGCCGAGCTTCAGCAGGTCGCGTCCGGCCTTGGCATCAGGGGCACCGCGCGGATGCGCAAGAGTCAGCTGATCGAGGTCATCAAGGAGGCGCAGGCCGGCGGCGGCCAAGCCGCTTCCCCGGCCAAGAGCGCGGGTTCCGACGCCGCGGCCGAGACCAAGCCGAAGCGCCGTGCCACCTCCAAGGCCCGCACTGGCGACGACAGTGCCGCGGCAGCCGAGCCGAAGGCCGAGAGGGCCGCGGCCCAGCAGCAGATCGACATCCCCGGCCAGCCGGCCAGCGATGACGCCCCGGCCGGTGAGCGCCGTCGCCGCCGTGCCACGTCGCCCGCGGGCAGCCCCGAGGGCGAGACCGCCGCGGCGCAGTCGAAGGGCGACGTCAAGACCGAGGTCCGCACCGAGGCCAAGACCGACACCCAGGTCGACGCCAAGGCCGAAGCCGCGACCGACACGGCCGAGGGCCGCCGGGGCGACCGCCAGCGTGACCGCGGTGAGCGCGGCGACCGCCAGCGTGACCGCGGTGAGCGCGGCGACCGCCAGCGTGACCGCCGCGGCGGCAAGGGCGGCGACGACCAGCAGGGCGGCGGCCAGCGCCAGACGCAGGGCGGCGGACAGCAGCGCCAGGGCGGCGGCCCGCAGGACGACTTCGACGACGAGGGCGGTCGGCGCGGACGCCGTGGCCGCTACCGCGACCGCCGTGGCCGCCGTGGCCGCGACGAGTTCGCCGCGGAGCCGCAGCTCGCCGAGGACGATGTCCTGATCCCCGTCGCGGGCATCCTGGACATCCTCGACAACTACGCGTTCATCCGGACCTCCGGCTACCTGCCGGGCCCGAACGACGTGTACGTGTCGCTGGCCCAGGTCCGCAAGAACGGTCTGCGCAAGGGCGACCATGTCACCGGTGCGGTCCGCCAGCCCAAGGAAGGCGAGCGCCGCGAGAAGTTCAACGCGCTGGTCCGCCTCGACTCCGTCAACGGCATGGCGCCCGAATCGGGTCGCGGCCGCCCGGAGTTCAACAAGCTGACCCCGCTCTACCCGCAGGACCGGCTCCGTCTGGAGACCGACCCGGGCGTGCTGACCACCCGCATCATCGACCTGGTGTCGCCGATCGGTAAGGGTCAGCGAGGCCTGATCGTGGCCCCGCCGAAGACCGGCAAGACCATGATCATGCAGGCGATCGCCAACGCGATCACCCACAACAACCCCGAATGCCACCTGATGGTCGTCCTCGTGGACGAGCGTCCGGAAGAGGTCACCGACATGCAGCGGTCGGTCAAGGGCGAGGTCATCTCCTCGACCTTCGACCGCCCGGCCGAGGACCACACCACCGTCGCCGAGCTGGCCATCGAGCGCGCCAAGCGCCTCGTCGAGCTGGGTCACGACGTGGTCGTCCTGCTGGACTCGATCACCCGTCTGGGCCGTGCGTACAACCTGGCCGCCCCGGCCTCCGGCCGCATCCTGTCCGGTGGTGTCGACTCGACCGCGCTCTACCCGCCGAAGCGCTTCTTCGGTGCCGCGCGCAACATCGAGGACGGCGGCTCGCTGACCATCCTGGCCACGGCGCTGGTCGACACCGGCTCGCGCATGGACGAGGTGATCTTCGAGGAGTTCAAGGGCACCGGCAACATGGAGCTCAAGCTCGACCGGAAGCTCGCCGACAAGCGCATCTTCCCGGCGGTGGACGTCGACGCGTCCGGCACCCGCAAGGAGGAGATCCTGCTCAGCGGTGAGGAGCTCGGCATCGTCTGGAAGCTGCGCCGGGTGCTGCACGCGCTCGACCAGCAGCAGGCGATCGAGCTGCTGCTCGACAAGATGAAGCAGACGAAGTCGAACCCCGAGTTCCTGCTCCAGATCCAGAAGACGACCCCGGCGCCCGGCAACGGCGACTGACGCCAAAGCCGCGGGTTCACGCACGGGACGACTGGCTGCTCGCGAGAGCACTCAGCGCTCACAGGGCCGCCCTTTCACTTCCGAGTGATGGGGCGGCCCTGCTTTCTTGACCTATTCGTTGGCTGGCACCCGCCGCCTTTCACTGGTCAACCTGTGGTTGACACGCGTACCATCTGCTGATCAACGTGGGGGGATTCCACCACGCGGTACGGCGAGGCGGGGGTCGCGAACGCCGTGCTGCCCATACCTGTGTGTCACCCCTCCACGCGCACGTTTCTTTCCGGCAGGGCGGTTGCGCCCCGCCGGTTCTCACGAGGGGTTTACGAGTGCAGATACGCACCCGTGGTGGCCGGCACAAGCGCCGGATGAAGCTCGCGCTCCCAGCCGTGGCCGCAGCAGTCGCGCTCGCAGGAGCGGGTATCGCCTTCACCGGTACGGGCTCGGCGGAAGCCGGCGAGGGCAGTTCGCCCATCGCCGCTGACGCGCAGAAGCCCGCCGCGCCTTCGAAGGCCGAACTGGGCTCGCGCGTGGTGGCCGCGATCAAGGCCGACGAGCGGAGCAAGCGCACCCTCGTCAAGCAGCCGGCGCCGGAGAGCGCCGAGTCCGCAGGGTCCTCTGGGTCCGCGGACTCCGCCGAGGCCGGCACTTCCGAGCGCAGCGCGCCGAGTGCCCGCATCATCGGCGGCAAGGAGACCACGATCTCCGCGGCGCCGTGGATGGCCCAGCTCTACTTCCAGGACAGCGCGGGCGGCGGCTACTTCTGCGGCGGCGCGGTCATCGCGCCGACCAAGGTCGCCACCGCGGCGCACTGCGTCAAGGGCATCAAGTGGTACGACACCGGAACGGTCGTCGTCGGTGCCGACCGGCTGGCCACCGTGATCGACGAGGACACCGTCGACTGGCACGGCGGGCAGGTCCGCGGCGCCTACCGCCAGTGGAACCACCCCTCGTACGACGCCGTCAACATCGACAACGACGTCGCCGTGCTCACGCTCACGTCCCCCGTCACCGTCAAGGCGCTGCCGCTCGCCCAGCCGTCGGACAGCTCCCTGTACGCGGCGGGCAACGACGGGAAGGTCTACGGCTGGGGCCGCACCAGCTCCACCGACCCGGACAGCAGCTCCGAGGTACTGAAGGTCGCCGACGCCGACATCGTCTCGGACACGGCCTGCGCCGCCGCCTACCCGGAGGCCACCGAGACCGCCGCCAAGTTCGTCAAGGGCCACATGCTGTGCGCCGGCGCCGCCCCGACCGGCGACGACGCCACCACCGAGACCACCTGCAACGGTGACTCGGGAGGCCCGCTCGTGGTCAACGGCAAGCTCGCCGGTGTCGTCTCCTGGGGCGACGTCGACTGCTCGGCCGAGGGCAAGTACGGCGTGTACGCGAAGATGTCGACGTACTCCGCTCCGGTCCAGGCCCGGGTCGACGATGTCAACTGGAACAACGACCACACCGCCGACCTGCTCGCCCGCAGGACATCGGACAACACGCTGTTCGGCTGGACCTCCAAGGTCACGTCCTTCAGCCGCACCCTCAACGAGGGTTACTTCGGCGGCTACAGCGCGATGGTCCAGGGTGACCTGGACCGCGACGACTTCGAGGACCTCCTGGTCCGCGCGAGCAACGGCACCGTGTACTGGGACCACTACGTGCCCTCGCAGGAGGAGTACCAGCGCAAGGCGCTGTCCACCGGCTGGGCCAAGAACAAGCACTTCGTCATCCCCGGCGATGTCACCGGTGACGAGATCGCCGACATCCTCACGGTGAATTCCACCGGCTACCTCTACCTGTACCCGGGCAAGGGCGACGGCGGCCTCGGCGCACCCGTCAACGTCGGCGGCGGCTGGAGCCAGTACAACGCGGTGCGCGGCCACGGTGACTTCACCAACGACGGTATGCCCGACCTGCTCGCCCGCGGTTCGGACGGGTCCACCTACCTCTACAAGGGCACCGGCAAGGCCTCCGCTCCGTTCGCGTCGCGCGTCCTGGTCGGCAAGTTCACCACGGGCAGCTTCAACGCCCTGATCACCGTGGGCGATGTGAACAGCGACGGCCACGCCGACCTGCTCGTCCGCGACACCACCGGCAAGCTGTGGCTCTACCCGGGCAACGGCAAGTCCTCCGGCGGGATCTTCGGGACCCGCAAGGACTTCGGCACCGGCTGGCAGGCGTACAACCTGTTCGGCTGATCGTGCCGTACCCGGCCGTCGAGCCGGGTACGAGTGCCCGCCGCGCGGCACGCGCGGCGGGCCCCCCCCGTTTTGGGGCCGGGGTCCCCCACCCCCATGGGGCGTGGGCACAACCCCCACCCCCCCGTGCCCCCCGGGGCCGGTGGCGGGCG
>NZ_JBHXFA010000118.1:0-18577 GCF_042724175.1 Streptomyces sp. NPDC127084 | reverse complement strand
CCCCACACGTCGGTCGGGCGGGCCGGCCGCCCCCGGCCGCGGCCCGCGGCCCCCCGCCCCCCCCCCCCCCCGCCGCCCCCCCCCCACCGCCGTTTTCCGGCCGTTTCCCGCAGCCCGCATGGGACGTTCGCCACACACCGCTCCCCGGAGTCCGCCGGGGACAGGTGGCCGTCGCCCTGCGGAACGCCATGGAACCCGCAGGTGAACGAGGGGCTGTGCACGCCGTTTCACAAGGAACGCACAGTTCCTTCTCTGCCGGTGGCCATGTCACTCCCACGGGCCTCATAAGTCCCTGTGCAACCCTTCTCGTCGCCTGGCCGTCATACAAGTGGCGTAACAAAATTTGACATGGCGGACAAACCATGCCGGAACGCGACGGCGAGGGCAGAGGACCGACGAGGACTCGAGGGGATATGGCCGACGAGAGCAAAGGCAGTCGAATACGCGCGACCGGCAAGCGCCGCAAGCGGCCCACGGGGCGGCGCCGCGCCGTGACGGCCACCGCCTGGGTGGCGGGCGGTCTGGTGCTCGCCGGCGGATCCGGTCTGGGATATCTCTACTTCAAGCTCAACGGCAACATCCAGGGCGTCGACATCAACGCCCAGCTCGGCACGGACCGTCCCGACGACGTGGACAACGGATCGATGGACATCCTTGTCCTGGGCTCCGACTCCCGCGCCGGCGACAACTCCAAGTACGGTACGGACGAGGGCAGCGCCCGCTCCGACACCGCGATGATCGTGCACGTCTACGAGGGCCACAAGAAGGCCGCGGTCGTCTCCGTGCCCCGCGACACCCTCATAGACCGCCCGGACTGCACCGACGGCGACGGCAACGACGTACGGGGCCAGTCCCGCGCCATGTTCAACACGGCGTACCAGGTCGGCGGGCCCGCCTGCGCGGTCAAGACCGTCGAGCAGATGTCCGGCATCCGCATGGACCACTACATAGAGGTCGACTTCAGCGGCTTCCAGGAGATCATCGACGAGCTCGGCGGCGTCAAGGTCACCACCAACAAGGCGATCAAGGACAGCAAGAGCCATCTCGACCTCGAACCCGGCACCCACACCCTCGACGGCGAGCAGGCGCTTGCCCTCGTCCGCACCCGCAAGACCGTCGGCGACGGCAGCGACCTGGGGCGCATCCAGCTCCAGCAGGCGTTCATCAAGGCGCTGATCCAGCAGGTCAAGAGCGTCGGCGTGCTCAGCAGTCCGGACAAGCTCTACGGCCTCGCCGACAGCGCCACCAAGGCGATCACCCCCGACTCGGATCTCGACTCGGTCCCGGAGCTCACCGGCTTCGCGCGCGGCCTCAAGGGGCTCGGCGCCGACGACGTCAACATGATCACGTTGCCGGTCCAGTACGACAAGATCGACCCCAACCGGGTGAGCCCGCTGGAAAAGCAGTCCCAGCAGGTCTGGAAGGCCCTCGCAGCGGACCAGCCGATCCCCGCTTCCGCGACCAAGGGCGCCGCAGAGGGCCAGGCCGCGGACGTCGTGAAGTAGCCCGCGCGGGTAGTCCTGGTCGTGGCGGATCAGGTCGGGGGCCGGCCTGCCGGCCGTCCCGGACGGCCGGCCGGACGGGTCCGGGCGCCGGGGAGGGCGGGCCGGGCGATCGGTCCGGAAGCCGGGAATACCCGCGGCCCCACCCCGGTTTTGGGAGATACGGCCGGTCCTGGCAGACTGGTACGTCGGCCCCGGTTCACGTACCCGCATCCCGCGCGTGCGACCCGGTGCCCTCCCGAATCTAGGAGACACCTTGAAGCGCGACATCCACCCCGAGTACGTCGAGACCCAGGTGAGCTGCACCTGCGGCGCGTCGTTCACCACCCGCAGCACGATCGACAGCGGCACCATCCGCGCCGAGGTCTGCTCCGAGTGCCACCCGTTCTACACGGGCAAGCAGAAGATCCTCGACACCGGTGGCCGTGTGGCCCGCTTCGAGGCCCGCTTCGGCAAGGCTGCCGGCTCCGCCAAGAAGTAGCGAGCCACTGCGCCGGTTCCCGGCTGCCCCCGCGCGGGCGGCCGGGACCGGCGCTTTGCCGTCCCCGCCCCCGCGGGGCCGGGATGCCTGGGAAACCACCCCCGGACCGGCGACAGCGTCATCCCGCAGCACCCCCGCAGCACTTTCGTACGCATACCAGGAGCCCCCGATGTTCGAGGCGGTCGAGGAACTGATCGGCGAGCACGCCGATCTCGAGAAGAAGCTCGCCGATCCTTCGGTCCACGCCGACCAGGCCAACGCGCGCAAGCTCAACAAGCGCTACGCCGAGCTGACCCCGATCGTCGCCACGTACCGCTCCTGGAAGCAGACCGGGGACGACATCGAGACCGCCCGCGAGCTCGCCCACGACGACCCCGACTTCGCCGCTGAGGTCAAGGAGCTGGACAAGCAGCGCGAGGAGCTCACCGACAAGCTGCGGCTGCTGCTCGTCCCGCGCGACCCCAGCGACGACAAGGACGTCATCCTGGAGATCAAGGCGGGTGCCGGCGGTGACGAGTCGGCGCTGTTCGCCGGCGATCTGCTCCGCATGTACCTGCGCTATGCCGAGCGCGTCGGCTGGAAGACCGAGATCATCGACGCCACCGAGTCCGAACTCGGCGGCTACAAGGACGTCCAGGTCGCCGTGAAGCTGAAGGGCAACGCGACCCCCGAGCCCGGCCAGGGCGTCTGGGCCCGGCTGAAGTACGAGGGCGGCGTGCACCGGGTGCAGCGGGTGCCGGCCACCGAGTCGCAGGGCCGTATCCACACCTCCGCCGCAGGCGTGCTGGTCACCCCGGAGGCCGAGGAGGTCGAGGTGGAGATCAACCCCAACGACCTGCGGATCGACGTCTACCGCTCGTCGGGGCCCGGCGGGCAGTCCGTCAACACCACCGACTCCGCGGTGCGCATCACGCATGTCCCGACCGGAGTCGTCGCGTCCTGCCAGAACGAGAAGAGCCAGCTCCAGAACAAGGAGCAGGCCATGCGTATCCTGCGCTCCAGGCTGCTCGCCGCAGCGCAGGAGGAGGCCGAGCGCGAGGCCGCCGACGCCCGGCGCAGCCAGGTGCGCACGGTGGACCGCTCCGAGAAGATCCGTACATACAACTTCCCGGAAAACCGCATCTCGGACCACCGCGTCGGATTCAAGGCGTACAACTTGGACCAGGTGCTCGACGGGGAGCTGGACGCGGTGATCCAGGCCTGTGTCGACGCCGACTCCGCGGCGAAGCTCGCCGCCGCGTAAGCGGTACGAGGCGGCGGCGGGCGATTCGAGAACGTCCGTGTCCGGCTGCCGGGCGAGCGAGTGCCGGCAGAGCACGACAGGCAAGACAGCAAGACAGGCAACACAGGCGAGACAGAACCGACCGGCCCGGAGGACCAGCGTGCAGTCGCTCCCGGGGGGACGACCCCCGTACCCCCGATCCCTGCTGCTTGCCGAAGTGGCCCAGGCCACCCAGCGGCTGGCCGACGCAGGCGTGCCCTCGCCACGTTTCGACGCGGAGGAGCTCGCCGCGTTCGTGCACGGCGTCAAGCGCGGCGAGCTGCACCTGGTCAAGGACGCGGACTTCGACGCCCGCTACTGGGAGGCGGTCGCCCGCCGGGAGGCCCGCGAGCCGCTCCAGCACATCACCGGACGGGCCTTCTTCCGCTATCTGGAGCTCCAGGTGGGTCCCGGCGTGTTCGTGCCACGCCCCGAGACCGAGTCGGTCGTCGGCTGGGCCATAGACGCCGTGCGGGCGATGGACGTGGTCGAGCCGCTGGTCGTGGACCTGTGCTCGGGCTCCGGAGCCATCGCGCTCGCCATCGCGCAGGAGGTGCCGCGCTCCCGGGTGCACGCCGTGGAACTGTCGGACCAGGCGATCGACTGGACCCGCAAGAACGCCGAGGGCTCCCGGGTCACCGTGCACCACGGGAACGCGCTCGGCGCACTGCCCGAGCTCGACGGCCAGGTCGACCTGGTGATCTCCAATCCTCCGTACATCCCGCTCACGGAGTGGGAGTACGTCGCTCCCGAGGCACGCGACCACGACCCGCAGATGGCGCTCTTCTCCGGTGAGGACGGGCTGGACACCATCCGCGGTATCGAGCGCACCGCCCACCGGCTGCTGCGTCCCGGCGGCCTCGTCGTCGTGGAGCACGCGGACACCCAGGGCGGCCAAGTGCCGTGGATCTTCAACGAGGAGTCCGGCTGGGCGGACGCGGCCGACCACCCGGACCTGAACAACCGCCCGCGGTTCGCGACCGCGCGCAAGGCGACGCCATGACCCACCTGTGCCTGTCGGAGACCGCGTGCGGGCCCCGAGGAACGTGGGGGCTCACGCCCCGAAGGCAGGGGGCGGGCCGGGCACGATCGACTGTCGACGCACGCTGGAGCGCCTCGGAGGTAGACCGAGTGCTCGAAATGAAGGAGGCCCGCTGATGGCTCGGCGATACGACTGCAACGACGCGACCGATCGCACCACCGGTCTGCGCGAGGCGGCATCGGCTGTGCGCCGCGGTGAGCTGGTGGTGCTGCCCACCGACACCGTGTATGGCATCGGCGCGGACGCGTTCAGCGGTGAGGCCGTCAGCGATCTGCTGGACGCCAAGGGCCGTGGCCGCAACATGCCCACGCCCGTGCTCATCGGCTCGCCGAACACCCTGCACGGTCTGGTCACCGACTTCTCGGAGAAGGCGTGGGAGCTTGTCGACGCCTTCTGGCCGGGCGCGCTGACGCTGGTCGCCAGGCACCAGCCGTCGCTGCAGTGGGACCTCGGTGACACCCGGGGCACGGTCGCCATCCGGATGCCGCTGCACCCGGTCGCGATCGAGCTGCTCACGGAGGTCGGCCCGATGGCGGTGTCCTCCGCGAACCTGACCGGCCACCCGGCGCCGGAGGACTGCGACGCCGCCCAGGGCATGCTCGGCGACTCCGTGTCCGTCTACCTCGACGGCGGCCCGACTCCCGGCATCGTGCCGTCCTCGATTGTCGACGTCACGGGGAAGGTGCCGGTCCTGCTGCGGGCCGGGGCGCTTGAGGCGGACGAGCTGCGGAAGGTGGTACCCGACCTCGAGGTGGCTCCATGAGCGCGGCGTCGCACGGCCGGGGACCGGCCCAGTGACCCCCTCTGAGGAGCGTGGCATAGGTCCGGTGAACGGCGGCGACACCTTCAGGATCCTCCACGTCAGCACGGGCAACGTCTGCCGCTCGCCGATCACCGAGCGGCTGACGCGGCATGCCCTCCGCGACCGCCTGGGAGACCTGTCGGCGGGCGGGCTGATCGTGGAGAGCGCGGGCACCTGGGGGCATGAAGGCGCGCCCATGGAGCCGAACGCCGAGACGGTCCTGGCCGACTTCGGCGCCGACCCGAGCGGCTTCACCGGGCGGGAGCTGCTCGACGAGCACGTCATCCGCGCCGATCTGGTGCTGACGGCGACCCGTGACCACCGGGCGCAGGTCATTTCCATGGGCCACTCCGCCGGACTGCGCACGTTCACGCTGAAGGAGTTCACACGGCTCGTTCGGGCGATAGATCCGGCGACGCTGCCGGACCCGCGCAGCGACGGTTTCGTGGAGCGGGCCAGGGCTCTGGTCCGCGCAGCGGCGGCGTTGCGCGGCTGGCTGCTCGCGCCGAGCGCGGAGGCGGACGAGGTGTACGACCCGTACGGGGCGCCGATCACGTTCTTCCGCTCGATCGGCGACGAGATCAACCAGGCGCTTGACCCGGTGGTGACGGCACTGACCGGCGTGCCCGCGAGCCGCTGACAGGGGAGCCTGCGAGCGCCGGCGGCGTACCGGCGCCTGCGTCAGGGCGGATCGCCTGGCTTCGCGCGCGGCGGGGGCCGGCCCGGGTCGGTTCGGGAACCGGTGCGGAAGGTGCCGTCGAGCCCTTGGGCCACACGGCATACGCCTTGAGGCCTGACGTGGAAGGGCTCGGACAGGACCCGGACCCGCCCGGAGCGGGACCAGCGTAAAGGCGCTGTCGAGCCCCTGCGGCGCCCGCGTGCGCCTTTACGCGCGGGGAGGCAGGACCCGGACCGGCGGAAACCGGCGGAACAGTGCGCGGACGGGCCGACAGCGGCCTACATTGGATCGCACCAGCCCATCTGATGCCCGGAGCACACCATGCCGGTCAGCAGCAGCACCGAAGCCTCAGCCGCGCCGGTCACGCAGGCCGAACCGACGGCCGAACCGACGGCGGCGCTCGACGCCGCCCGCTCTCCCGGACTCGCGGCGCTGCGCCGCCAGGACCCGGAGATCGCCGAGGTCATCCTGGGCGAGACCGCGAGGCAGACCGACTGCCTGCAGCTCATCGCCGCCGAGAACTTCACTTCACCCGCTGTGCTCGCCGCACTCGGCTCACGGCTCGCCAACAAGTACGCCGAGGGCTACCCGGGCATGCGCTACCACGGTGGCTGCGAGTTGGTGGACGCTGCCGAGCGCATCGCCATCGACCGTGCGAAGGCGCTGTTCGGCGCCGGCCACGCGAACGTACAGCCGCACTCGGGCTCGTCCGCCGTGCTCGCCGCGTACGCCGCGCTGCTGCGCCCCGGGGACACCGTGCTGGCGATGGGGCTGGCCTTCGGTGGGCACCTCACGCACGGCTCTCCGGCGAACTTCTCGGGCCGCTGGTTCGACTTCGTCCCGTACGGGGTGGACGCGGAGACCGGACTGCTCGACTACGACCAGGTGCGCGCCCTGGCGCGGGAGCACCGGCCCAAGGCGATCGTCTGCGGGTCGATCTCGTATCCGCGCCACCCCGACTACGCCGAGTTCCGCGCGATCGCCGACGAGGTGGGTGCCTATCTGATCGTGGACTCCGCCCATCCGATGGGCCTGATCGCCGGGGGTGTGGCACCGAACCCCGTGCCCTACGCGGACGTCGTATGCGCCACGACACACAAGGTGCTTCGCGGTCCGCGCGGAGGGATGCTGCTGTGCGGAAGCCATCTCGGCGAGCGCATCGACCGGGCGGTCTTCCCGTTCACCCAGGGCGGCGCCCAGATGCACACCATCGCCGCCAAAGCCGTCGCGTTCGGCGAGGCGGCGACGCCGGGGTTCGCCGAGTACGCCCGCAAGGTCGTGGCCAATGCCCGGGTGCTGGCCGCCGCACTGGCCGACGAGGGCTTCGCCATCACCACAGGGGGCACCGACACCCACCTGATCATGGCGGATCCCGCCCCACTGGGCGTGGACGGGCGCGTGGTCCGGGGCAGGCTCGGAGCCGCCGGGATGGTCCTGGACACATGTGCGCTGCCGTACGGCGACGGGCGCGGGGTCCGGCTGGGCACCGCGGCCGTCACCACCCAGGGCATGGGCGAGGCGGAGATGGTCCGGATAGCGGCCCTGTTCGCCCTGGCGCTACGGGCGCCCGGGGGTGCCGACGAGGCCAGGCGGGTGCGCGAAGAGGTGCGGGAGCTGACCGGGCGCTTCCCGCCCTGTTGAGCCCGGCGCGGGCGCGGATCGGGCCGGAGCCAGGCCGGATGCAACCGTTCTCACCTTCCCGAAGTCCTCACCCACAAGGCCAACAAAGCTAGGGTGTGAGGCTGAGATGGCCAGCGATACCTGTGGGGCAGCCCGTGCGTGATTACCTGCTGACGCTCTGTATCACGGCGGCGGTGACCTATCTGCTCACCGGTCCGGTGCGGAAGTTCGCCATCGCGACCGGAGCGATGCCGGAGATCCGCGCCCGTGACGTACACCGAGAACCGACTCCGCGGCTCGGTGGAATCGCCATGTTCTTCGGCCTGTGCGCGGGGCTGCTGGTCGCGGACCACCTGACCAACCTCAACACCGTCTTCGAGCTGTCCAACGAGCCGCGTGCCCTGCTTTCGGGCGCCGCGCTGATCTGGCTGATCGGTGTGCTCGACGACAAGTTCGAGATTGACGCGCTGATCAAACTGGGCGCTCAGATGATCGCCGCGGGTGTGATGGTCGTCCAGGGTCTGACGATTCTCTGGCTGCCCATCCCGGGCATCGGCACGGTCGCGCTCACCCAGTGGCAGGGCACCCTGCTCACCGTCGCCCTGGTGGTCATCACCATCAACGCGGTGAACTTCGTGGACGGTCTGGACGGCCTCGCCGCGGGCATGGTGTGCATCGCCACCGCGGCGTTCTTTCTGTACGCGTACCGCATCTGGTATGGCTACACGATCGAGGCCGCCGCGCCCGCGACCCTCTTCGCCGCGATCCTGATGGGCATGTGCCTGGGCTTCCTGCCGCACAACATGCACCCCGCGCGGATCTTCATGGGCGACTCCGGCTCGATGCTGATCGGTCTGGTGCTGGCGGCGTCCGCGATCTCGGTGACGGGCCAGGTGGACCCGGACGCGCTGAAGCTGTTCGAGGGCGGCACCCGCGAGGCCACCCACGCGGCGCTGCCGGTCTTCATCCCGCTGCTGCTGCCGCTGACGATCATCGCGATCCCGCTCGCCGATCTGCTGCTGGCGATCGTCCGCCGGACCTGGAACGGAAAGTCGCCGTTCGCCGCCGACCGCGGCCATCTGCACCACCGGCTGCTGGAGATCGGGCACTCGCACAGCCGTGCTGTGCTGATCATGTACTTCTGGTCGGCGCTGATCGCCTTCGGGGTTGTCGCCTATTCGGTGCACTCGGCGTCGATGTGGATCGTGCTGGGCATCGTGGGGCTGAGCGCCGTCGGCCTTGTGCTTCTGCTGCTGCCCCGCTTCACGCCCCGCGCCCCTCGGTGGGCGGAGGCGTTCGTACCGCCGCGCTACCGTCGGCGCCGCGAGCAGCCGGTGCTGTCCGCCGCCGTGCCGCCCCACGGCGAGGAGCGGTCCGAAGAGCCGTCCGACACCCTGCCCCCGTACGAGGCTGAGCCGGCTGGGATCACTTCCTCCGTGCTCGATGGGACGGACACCGCGGCCAGCGAGCGGGTCCCTGTCCCGGCCGGCATCAACGGAGCGACAGCCATCGGCGCCCGATCGCGCTTCACGGACCGGCGTAAGGCGGGAACGCCCGGTTGACGTAGGAGGCGGCAACGCGAGCCGGAAAGGGTGCTGTGGCGGCGGTGGGGGATCGCTCCCCACAGTTCGATTGCCCCCAATACCAGACAAAAGCTCCCGCTGTCGTGCACACACGCGCGGGGTCACTCTCATGTGTGAGAGTTGGCACACCTCTGGGTAAAGACCTATTCAAATAGTTTGTGATACCGTTCACGAGAACCGGATACAGAGCCGAAGGTCCGTAGTGCGACGGCCCTTTGGCCCCGAGACTCGCCTCGGACCGGCTCTACGCTCGTCCATGACGACACCACTGCCCCCACCATCAGCGGAGCTGCCGCCATGCTGTCCAACGACGCCCGCACCGTCCTCCTCGCCGCCGTACCCACCGCTGCCGCAGGCGTCATCGCCGCGGTCGTGAGCGGGGTGGTCGCCGGGGGAAAGGGTGCCGTCGGAGCGGTCGTCGGCACCCTGGTGGTGATCACCTTCATGGGCGCCGGCATGGTGGTCCTCCAGCGCACCGCCAAACACTTCCCGCACCTCTTCCAGGCGATGGGGCTGCTGCTCTACACGGCTCAGCTGCTGCTGCTGTTCGTGTTCATGGCGGTGTTCCGGGACACCACGCTGTTCCACTCGAAGGCCATGGCCTTCACCCTGCTCGCGGCAACCGTTGTCTGGGTCACCGCGCAGGCGCGTGCCTACATGAAGGCCAAGATTCTTTACGTCGACCCGCAGTCCTCGACGGCCGGAAGGCCCGAGAAGACTGGGTCGACGGCATGAGAGGTAGGGCCGGGATAAACCCCCGTTCACGATCCTGCTATCGTCCGGTGCCAACTGCGGCACTGCGGGCGCGGGCATCCGAGCTGACGCCTGTCCCAGCGCGAGGCTCGACGCCGAACCGCCGCCCCCTTACCTGTAAGAACAGTCCAGTGCCGACCCGCGGCTGCGTGCCGCGCCGACACAACGAGGTTGCCGTACCTATGCGCCACGCTGAAGGAGCCCGCGGTGAGTGCTGACCAGACGCTTGCCTTCGACGCGAGCTGCCACATCTTCACCGAATGTGGATTCCCTGCTCCGGGCCTGCACACCTTCCTGTATGAGCCCATCTTCACCGTGGGTGGCTTCGAGTTCAGCAAGCCGATGCTTCTCGCGCTGCTGAGCTCCATCGTGGTCGTCGGCTTCTTCTGGGCCGCGTTCGCCAAGCCGAAGATGGTCCCGGGCAAGCTCCAGATGGTCGGTGAGGCCGGATACGACTTCGTCCGCCGGGGCATCGTCTACGAGATCATCGGGAAGAAGGACGGCGAGAAGTACGTGCCGTTCATGGTCTCGTTGTTCTTCTTCGTGTGGATCATGAACCTCTGGTCCATCATCCCGCTCGCCCAGTTCCCGGTCACCTCGCTGATCGCCTTCCCGGCGGTCCTGGCGGCGATCGTGTACGTGATGTGGGTCAGCCTGACCTTCAAGAAGCACGGCTTCGTGGGCGGCTGGAAGAACATCCTCGGCTACGACGCGACGCTCCCCAAGGCCATCCTGCCGGTGATCATGGGCCTGGAGTTCCTCTCGAACCTCCTCATCCGGCCCTTCACCCACGCGGTCCGACTGTTCGCGAACATGTTCGCCGGTCACCTGCTGATCGTGATGTTCACCGTGGCCACGTGGTACCTGATGAACGGCCTCGGCTTCGTCTACGCCACGGCCTCCTTCGCCATGGTCCTCGTGATGACCGCCTTCGAGCTCTTCATCCAGGCCGTCCAGGCGTACGTCTTCGTGCTCCTGGCCTCCAGCTACATCCAGGGCGCGCTCGCCGAGCACCACTGAGCGACGGGCTCAGGCCCGGCCCGGTCCAAAACCAGCAGACGTCCGGTGGCCAACCCCCACCGGGTCATTGAAAGAGAAGGAAGTAACGGCATGTCCGCTGCTCTCGACATGATCAACCTCGCCGCCGCCGAAGGCTCCGCGAAGACGAACGTCGTCGGCAACGTCGCGTCGATCGGCTACGGCCTCGCTGCGATCGGCCCCGGCGTCGGCGTCGGCATCATCTTCGGTAACGGCACCCAGGCCCTCGCCCGTCAGCCCGAGGCGGCCGGCCTGATCCGCACCAACCAGATCATGGGTTTCGCCTTCTGTGAGGCGCTCGCCCTCATCGGCATCGTCATGGGCTTCGTCTACCAGTAAGCCGGACCGACAGCCCAACCCCTTTCACGGAAGGCACTGATGTGAACGCTCTGTTCCTTGCGGCCGCGGAGGAGCCTCAGAATCCTCTGATCCCGCATCTCGACGAGCTCGTCATCGGCCTGATCGCCTTCGTCATCGTCTTCGGCTTCCTCGCCAAGAAGCTTCTCCCGAACATCAACAAGGTTCTGGAGCAGCGCCGCGAGGCCATCGAGGGCGGCATCGAGAAGGCCGAATCGGCCCAGGTCGAGGCCCAGAGTGTGCTTGAGCAGTACAAGGCACAGCTGGCCGAGGCCCGCCACGAGGCCGCGCGTCTGCGCCAGGAGGCAACGGAGCAGGGCGCCGCGATCATCGCCGAGATGAGGGCGGAAGGCCAGCGTCAGCGCGAGGAGATCGTCGCCGCCGGCCACGCCCAGATCGAGGCGGACCGCAAGTCCGCGGCCACCGCGCTGCGCCAGGACGTCGGCAAGCTCGCCACCGACCTGGCCGGCAAGCTGGTGGGTGAGTCGCTCGACGACCACGCCCGCCAGAGCCGCACGATCGACCGCTTCCTCGACGAGCTCGAGGAGAAGGCCGAGGCCGCGCGATGAACGGAGCGAGCCGCGAGGCACTGGCTGCCGCGCGTGAGCGTCTCGACGCGCTGACCGACAACACGTCGGTCGACGCTGCGAAGCTCGCCGACGAGCTGGCCGCCGTCACCGCGCTGCTCGACCGCGAGGTGTCGCTGCGTCGGGTCCTGACCGACCCGGCGCAGGCCGGCGAGGCCAAGGCCGAGCTGGCCGCGCGACTGCTCAGCGGTCAGGTGGGCGGCGAGACCGTCGACCTGGTCTCCGGCATGGTCCGCTCCCGCTGGTCCCAGTCCCGGGACCTGGTGGACGCGACCGAGGAGCTGGCGAACACCGCCGACCTCGTCGCTGCTCAGCGGGCTGGTGCGCTGGACGAGGTCGAGGACGAACTGTTCCGGTTCGGCCGGATCGTCGCCTCCAGTTCCGACCTGAGGGCCGCGCTGGCAGACCGCTCCGCCACGGCGTCCGCGAAGGGCGGCCTGCTGCGCGGGCTGCTCGGCGGCAAGACCAACCCGGTCACCGAGCGTCTGGTGGTCCGCCTGGGCACCGCGCCCCGGGGACGTAGCCTGGAACAGGGACTCGACTCCCTTTCCAAGCTGGCCGCGGCGCGCCGCGACCGCGTGGTCGCCGTCGTCACCTCCGCGGTGCCGCTGAGCGATCAGCAGAAGCAGCGCCTCGGAGGCGTGCTGGCGCGGATGTACGGACGTGAGATGCACCTGAACCTGGACGTGGACCCCGAGGTCCTCGGCGGGATCTCGGTGCGGATCGGCGACGAGGTCATCGACGGCACGATCGCCGACCGGATCGCCGAGGCGCAGCGCCGTATCGGCGGCTGACCGGTCACCGCAAGGCGACCAGGCCACAACAGAAACACGCATGGCACAGCGGCCCAGTTGGGCCGCAGAGGATTCCTGGGGGTCGCCCCCAGACCCCCAAAGAAACTTCGGGCCCAACAAGGAGAGCAGGGAACCCAGATGGCGGAGCTCACGATCCGGCCGGAGGAGATCCGGGACGCGCTGGAGAACTTTGTCCAGTCGTACAAGCCGGACGCGGCCTCGCGCGAGGAGGTCGGTACGGTCAGCCTTGCCGGCGACGGCATCGCGAAGGTCGAGGGTCTGCCCTCGACCATGGCCAACGAACTGCTGCGGTTCGAGGACGGCACCCTCGGTCTCGCCCTCAACCTCGAGGAGCGCGAGATCGGTGCCATCGTTCTCGGCGAGTTCAGCGGTGTCGAGGAGGGCCAGCCGGTCCAGCGCACCGGCGAGGTGCTGTCCGTCGCCGTCGGCGAGGGCTACCTCGGCCGTGTGGTCGACCCGCTCGGCAACCCGATCGACGGCCTCGGCGAGATCGAGACCTCGGGCCGCCGCGCCCTCGAACTGCAGGCCCCCACGGTCATGCAGCGCAAGTCGGTGCACGAGCCCATGGAGACGGGCTACAAGGCCGTCGACGCGATGACCCCGGTCGGCCGTGGTCAGCGTCAGCTGATCATCGGTGACCGTCAGACCGGCAAGACCGCTCTGGCGATCGACACGATCATCAACCAGCGCGACAACTGGCGCTCGGGCGACGTGAACAAGCAGGTCCGCTGCATCTACGTCGCCATCGGCCAGAAGGGCTCCACCATCGCGTCCGTGCGCGGCGCGCTGGAAGAGGCCGGCGCCCTGGAGTACACGACCATCGTCGCCGCCCCGGCGTCCGACCCGGCCGGCTTCAAGTACCTGGCCCCGTACACCGGTTCGGCCATCGGCCAGCACTGGATGTACGAGGGCAAGCACGTCCTCATCATCTTCGACGACCTGTCGAAGCAGGCCGACGCCTACCGCGCCGTGTCGCTGCTGCTGCGCCGCCCGCCGGGCCGTGAGGCCTACCCGGGTGACGTCTTCTACCTGCACTCCCGTCTGCTGGAGCGCTGCGCCAAGCTCTCCGACGACATGGGTGCCGGCTCGATGACCGGTCTGCCGATCGTCGAGACCAAGGCCAACGACGTCTCGGCGTTCATCCCGACCAACGTCATCTCCATCACCGACGGCCAGTGCTTCCTGGAGTCCGACCTGTTCAACGCCGGCCAGCGCCCGGCTCTGAACGTCGGTATCTCGGTCTCCCGTGTCGGTGGCTCCGCCCAGCACAAGGCCATGAAGCAGGTCTCCGGCCGTCTTCGTGTGGACCTCGCCCAGTACCGCGAGCTGGAGGCGTTCGCCGCCTTCGGTTCCGACCTGGACGCCGCGTCGAAGTCCGCCCTGGAGCGCGGTAAGCGCATGGTCGAGCTGCTGAAGCAGGCGCAGTACGCCCCGTACTCCACCGAGGACCAGGTCGTCTCGATCTGGGCCGGTACCACCGGCAAGATGGACGACGTCCCGGTCGAGGACATCCGTCGCTTCGAGCGTGAGCTGCTGGACTACCTGCACCGCGAGCACGGTTCGCTGATGACCAGCATCCGTGAGGGCGGCAAGATGTCCGATGACACCCTGGCGAAGGTCGCGGACGAGATCGCCGCCTTCAAGAAGCAGTTCGAGACCTCGGACGGCAAGTTGCTCGGTGAGGACGCCCCGGCCGCCGTCAACGTCTCGAAGTGACGACGGAAGGGACCTGACTCATGGGAGCCCAGCTCCGGGTCTACAAGCGTCGCATCAAGTCGGTCACCGCGACGAAGAAGATCACCAAGGCGATGGAGATGATCTCCGCCTCGCGCATCGTCAAGGCGCAGCGCAAGGTGGCGGCATCCACGCCGTACGCGACCGAGCTGACCCGCGCGGTCACGGCGGTGGCGACCGGGTCGAACACCAAGCACCCGCTCACCACAGAGGCCGAGTCTCCGGTCCGTTCCGCGGTCCTGCTCATCACGAGCGACCGCGGTCTGGCCGGCGGCTACTCGTCCAACGCGATCAAGGCGGCTGCCCGGCTCACCGAGCGGCTGCGCGCGGAGGGCAAGGAGGTCGACACGTTCATCGTCGGCCGCAAGGGCGTGGCCTACTACGGGTTCCGTGAGCTCAAGGTCGCGGACTCGTGGACCGGATTCACCGACAACCCCTCGTACGCGAACGCCAAGGCGGTCGCGGCGCCCCTGATCGAGGCGATCGAGAAGGACACGGCCGAGGGCGGTGTGGACGAGCTCCACATCGTGTTCACCGAGTTCGTCTCGATGCTGACGCAGACCCCGGTGGACAACCGGCTGCTGCCGCTCAGCCTCGCCGAGAAGAAGGGCGAGGAGGCGGCGGAGACCACGAAGAGTGAGATCCTCCCGCTGTTCGACTTCGAGCCGTCGGCGGAGGACGTCCTCGACGCCCTTCTCCCGCGCTATGTCGAGAGCCGTATCTACAACGCCCTGCTCCAGGCGGCCGCGTCCGAGCACGCGTCCCGGCGCAAGGCGATGAAGTCGGCCACCGACAACGCCGGTGATCTGATCAACACGTACACCCGACTTGCCAATGCGGCCCGCCAGGCCGACATCACCCAGGAAATCAGCGAGATCGTCGGTGGCGCGAGCGCCCTGGCCGACGCGACCGCGGGGAGTGACTACTAATGACCACCACTGTTGAGCCGACCGCCGTGGCCACCGGCCGCGTCGCCCGGGTCATCGGCCCGGTCGTCGACGTGGAGTTCCCCGTCGACGCGATGCCGGAGATCTACAACGCCCTGAACGTCGACGTGCCGGACCCGGCCAACCCGGGTACCACCAAGACGCTGACGCTCGAGGTCGCGCAGCACCTCGGTGAGGGCGTTGTCCGCACCATCTCGATGCAGCCCACCGACGGCCTGGTCCGCCAGGCCCCGGTGACCGACACGGGCACGGGCATCACCGTCCCGGTCGGTGACTTCACCAAGGGCAAGGTGTTCAACACCCTCGGTGAGGTGCTGAACGAGCCCGAGGCCAACGGCCAGGAGACCGAGCGCTGGGCGATCCACCGCAAGGCCCCGAAGTTCGAGGACCTCGAGTCGAAGACCGAGATGTTCGAGACCGGCCTGAAGGTCGTCGACCTTCTCACCCCGTACGTCAAGGGTGGAAAGATCGGTCTGTTCGGTGGCGCGGGTGTGGGCAAGACCGTCCTCATCCAGGAAATGATCATGCGTGTGGCCAAGCTGCACGAGGGTGTTTCCGTGTTCGCCGGTGTCGGTGAGCGCACCCGTGAGGGCAACGACCTCATCGCGGAGATGGAGGAGTCCGGCGTTCTGGACAAGACCGCGCTGGTCTTCGGCCAGATGGACGAGCCCCCGGGCACCCGTCTGCGTGTCGCGCTGGCCGGTCTGACCATGGCGGAGTACTTCCGCGATGTGCAGAAGCAGGACGTGCTGTTCTTCATCGACAACATCTTCCGCTTCACCCAGGCCGGTTCCGAGGTGTCCACCCTGCTCGGCCGTATGCCGTCCGCGGTGGGCTACCAGCCGAACCTCGCCGACGAGATGGGCCTCCTCCAGGAGCGCATCACCTCGACCCGCGGTCACTCGATCACCTCGATGCAGGCGATCTACGTCCCCGCCGACGACCTGACCGACCCGGCGCCGGCCACCACCTTCGCCCACCTCGACGCGACGACGGTTCTGTCCCGTCCGATCTCCGAGAAGGGCATCTACCCCGCGGTGGACCCGCTGGACTCCACGTCCCGCATCCTGGACCCGCGCTACATCTCGCAGGACCACTACTCCGCCGCCATGCGCGTCAAGGGGATCCTGCAGAAGTACAAGGACCTCCAGGACATCATCGCGATCCTCGGTATCGACGAGCTCGGCGAAGAGGACAAGCTCGTCGTGCACCGCGCCCGTCGTGTCGAGCGCTTCCTGTCCCAGAACACCCACGCGGCGAAGCAGTTCACCGGCGTGGACGGTTCGGACGTGCCGCTGGACGAGTCGATCGCCGCGTTCAACGCGATCTGTGACGGCGAGTTCGACCACTTCCCGGAGCAGGCGTTCTTCATGTGCGGTGGCCTCGAGGACCTCAAGGCCAACGCGAAGGACCTCGGCGTTTCCTGAGTCCGCTGACGTAGCCGTGAGCTGACTGGTGAAGGGGGGCGGGTGCCGTCCCGCCCCCCTTCGCATTCCGCCCGGGCGTTTTCCGCGTCCGAGCCCTACTAGACTTATGACCCAACACCCGGCAGAACCGCCGGGTGGTGACCCGAGGAGCCACCCTTGGCTGCTGAGCTGCACGTCGAGCTGGTCGCCGCCGACCGCCAGGTCTGGTCCGGTGAGGCCACCCTGGTCGTCGCGCGCACCACGTCCGGCGACATCGGCGTCATGCCCGGTCACCAGCCGCTGCTCGGTGTGCTGGAGTCGGGCCCGGTGACCATCCGTACGAGCGAGGGAACGGTCGTCGCCGCTGTGCACGGCGGTTTCATCTCGTTCGCCGACGACAAGCTGTCGCTGCTCGCGGAGATCGCCGAGCTGGCTGACGAGATCGACCAGCAGCGCGCTGAGCGCGCGCTGGAGCGCGCCAAGGCCGACGACGACGCCGCCGCCGAGCGGCGCGCCGAGGTCCGGCTGCGCGCGGTCGCGGTGCACTAGCGTTCCGAGACCATGTACCACCCTCAGCCGCGGCCAGGCTGGACTTCTCCAGACCGGGCCGCGGCTGAGGCGATGCAAGTGCAGGAGCAAGTGCAAGCGCGGGTGTAGGCATATCCCCAGGCGTATTCCTGGGCGTGGACCGCACACTCGCGAGAACGCATACCGCTACGGGACGAAACGAGGAGGTCGGTGGAGATGGTCCTCGCTCTGCTCGTAAGCGGTCTGGCCGTCGCCCTGGTGTTGATCGGGCTCTTCGTCTTCGGTCTGCGCCGCAGGCTGATCCAGCGCTCGGGCGGCACGTTCGACTGCAGCCTGCGCTGGAACGTACCCGAGAAGGACGACCACTCCGGTAAGGGCTGGGTATACGGGGTCGCTCGCTACAGCGGTGACCGGATCGAGTGGTTCCGGGTCTTCTCGTACGCCCCGCGTCCCCGTCGGGTGCTGGAGCGGGCCGCGATCGAGGTGCTGGCGCGCCGACTGCCGGAGGGCGAGGAGGAGCTGGCGCTGCTCTCCGACGCCGTGATCCTCGGCTGTCTGCACCGGGGGACCCGGCTGGAGCTGGCGATGAGCGAGGACGCGCTCACCGGCTTCCTGGCGTGGCTGGAGGCGGCCCCTCCCGGCCAGCGCGTGAATGTGGCTTGAGCATTCCGGTGACGGGCACTCGGTGGTTGGGGTCCCCCATACGGAGTCTGGGGGAGTGGCTTGAAGAGGGCTGAGGTTTTCGGATGACCACCGATATCGCGCTGCTGGGGGCCGGGGAGTGCCATGTCTGGTCGGCCGAGGCCTGCTGGAAGCCCGAGCTGCTCGATCTGCTGGACGACGTCGAACGGGAGCGCTGCGCCCAGTTCCGTGTCGAAGGCGCCCGGGCGCTCTATCTGACCGCGCATGTGCTGGCCCGCCAGGTGGTCGGGGCCCAGCTCTCCATCGACCCGCGTGATGTCGTCATCGTCCCGGTGTGCAAGTACTGCGTCGAGCCCGGTGACCGTCCGCCGCACGGGAAGCCGACACTGCCCGGGACCTCGCTGGAGCTCTCGCTGTCCCACTCGGGGCAGCGGGTCATGGTCGCGCTGACGACCGCGGGCCAGGTCGGCGTCGACGTGGAGGAGATCACCGAAGGCCGGAGCCTGCCGCTGGACGTGCTCACCGCACGCGAGCGGGCCGAGCTGGAGCCGCTGGCGCCCGAGGAGCGTACCGCTGCCTTCATCCGCTACTGGGCCCGCAAGGAGGCCGTGCTCAAGGCCACCGGCGACGGGCTCATGGTGGAGCCCTCGGCGCTGACCGTCAGTGCCCCCGGCGTGCCCGCCCGGCTGCTGGAGTGGCGGGAGCGCCCCGAGCCGCCCCCGGCCCGGGGGGGGGGGGGGAGGGGGGCCGGGCGCGGCCCACGCCCCGCGCGCGCGAGCGCGGGGGCGGGCCCGCGCGCG
>NZ_JBHXFA010000117.1:0-24723 GCF_042724175.1 Streptomyces sp. NPDC127084 | reverse complement strand
GGCGGCTGATTTAGGCTGGAGCTTCCGCGCCGGGGGCGCGGGCGCCCCCCCCCCCCGTGTTTGGTTTGGGGGTGAATCTGCCCACCAACCGCCCCCGCAGTGAGATCCGTACCAGATCGATGTCCGCGATGGACAGCACCACATCACCGGTGAGCACCACACCGCCGCTGAGCAGCCGGTCGAGCAGATCGATCAGCGCGACCTGCCGGTCCGGCAACGGCTCGACCTCCGAGTGCGGTACGGGCCCCGGCCCCGGCGCGCTCATCGGGACGCGCCTTCGACCGCTTCGTCCGGAGACTCCGGGGGCGTGGCGAAGGAGTAGGGGGCCCAGGGACCGGTGACCTCGATCCGGACGCCGTCCAGACCGTCGGCGGCTCGGCTGACCTCGCCGCGGAAGTCATCCGCATGGTCCAGGGCGACGAGATACGCGTCGTTGACTATGTTCTCGCCGCTCGCCTCCGCCAGCGCCCCCTGCTGGACCCGGTGCCGGGCCCGTCCGGCGGCGTAGTCGCGGCCGACCGCCTCGACCCGCTCGGCGGCCCGCTGCGCCGCCGCGTAGACGCTGTCGCGGGCGCTGCGCTGCTCCCGGCGGCCGCGGAGGTAGGCACGTCCCGGTGAGAGCCCGGGGGACGGGGCGGGGTCCGCGGCGGCGGGCGCCGCGGAAGGGTCGGCGTAGATCTTGACCCCCCATTCGACGTGGCCTGCCAGCCGGTCGGCGCGTTCGTCGAAGGCGGACCAGCCGTCATCGAGCACCCCGCGCGCACGGGTGTCGTCGAGGTAGACCGTCGCGAGGCGCAGAGGCAGCACGGTGGTGCGGCGGGCCAGCGCCTCGATGACGTGGTGATGGGCGCGGGCCACCGCCTCCAGCCATTCCAGGTCCTCGAAGTGCCGTTTGAGGGCTTCCTCCAGGAAGTCGCGTGCGGGCACGGTGCTTGCCACGAGCACCAAGCCGTCACCCCGGGTCCCGGCGACGAGATGTACGGGGGCTTCGGCCACTCCCCGGAGCGTGTCCACAGCCGCCGCGAGGGTCCCGGTATTGCGGGCCACGGCGTACGCGTAGGTGACATCCGTGACGTTCTCGGCACTCACGGTATCCGTGGCGTCCGCCGCATCGGCGGTGCGGTCACCCTGGTCACTCATCGCGCGCACTCTTCCTGCGGTGCCCTGGCCTCGGCTCCGCCGGCTCCTCGCCCCGTCGCCCGGAAGACGCTCCGGGAAGCTCTCCGCCCTGGCGAAGGGCCTCGATCTCGGCCCGCAGCCGCCGGTTCTCCTCGGCCAGTGAGCGCTCGCCCCTGCCACGGGAGGAGAGGGATGGGTCGTGCTCCCACCAGTCGATGCCCATCTCCTTCGCCTTGTCCACCGAGGCGACGATCAAGCGCAGTTTGATGGTGAGCAGTTCGATGTCGAGCAGATTGATCTGGATGTCCCCGGCGATGACGATGCCCTTGTCGAGCACTCGCTCAAGGATGTCGGCGAGGTTGGCGGAGGAGCCCTGCCCGTAGGGCGCCGCCCTCGACGGATACGAGCCGAGCCGGTTGGCGAGCGGTTCACTCACGGTGATGGCCTCGCGTTCCGTTGCACCGGGGTACGCGGTCCCCCACGTGCCTGGTCATGGCTGTTCGCCGCGCCGGAAAGCCTGGATCTCCTCCAGTCGGTCGAGTAGTTCGTCCTCGCGCCGGTCGAAGGTCTCCTCGTCGATCTCCCCCGCCAGAAGCAGCCTTTCGAGCTCGGCGAGTTCGCGTTGCACCGGTGCCGGGTCGTAGTACTCGTTCTCCGCGGCCTCGACGACCCGGTCCATCACCCAGGCGACGCCCCGTACGGGGGCCAGCGGAAGGGTGACGAGCTGTGTGAACAGACCCATGGGATTTTCCCTTCACCTTCGAACGGAGTCAGGCGGCGTCAGACGAAGCTGTACGGCGGCAGCGGGCCGCTGAGCCGGAAGTCGAAGTCGTCGCCCAACTGGCCCGCGACGCTCAGTTCCGTGGTGAGGAAGGCCTCGTCCTGGTCGTGGTGCACGAGGAACGAGACACTGAGGAAGTCGGAGCCGGTCGGCTGGGATGACTCGTGGAGCCGGGCGAACGGTCGGAGCGCCTCGACCACACCGGTGGCCAGGGACTCCTGCCGCGCCTGCACCTCATGGGCGACCAGTTCCCCCAGCGCCACAGAGGCGTCAGGGCCCGCCTGCCCACCGCGGATCTCTTCGTTGAGCCGCCGCGCGGCGTCGTTCTCATCGAGGATCTGCCGCAGCAGAGCCCCTTCGTCCTGCGCCGCCTTCAGGTGGTATTCCACGCAGCCGTCCAGGGCCTGGATCCGGTCCAGGTACTCGTCGGCATGCTCCTCCAGCACGAGTCGCACAGCCTCGTCGTCGGCGGCCAGCAGCCCGAATCTCAGAGGCAGCACGGTGCCGTCCGCCATGAGGCTCTGCTGCACTTCCTGGTGTGCTCCGAGATCACGGCGTTTGGGGCGCAGATCCTCCGCCGCGTCACTGACCACCGCGCACAGCGCCCCAGCGGTCACCGTCCGCAGTCGTGTGCCGCCCTCGCCGACGCCACTGAGACCATCGAGCCGCAGCGGATGCTGCTTGTCGACGATCGAGTAGATGTATACGGCCATGCCTGACCACTTACCTCTCGCGGGAAGAACCCCTCACCTGCCGTGAGGAGGTCCGCCGAGCCGTCTTGCGCCGCCTCACCGGTTCCTCTTCTCTCTCCTCGTCTACCCCTTCTTCGTCCGCAGGCTCTTCCTCGTCCTCATCATCCTCGTCTTCACGGCCGGTGATGCTCTTGAGGGTGCCGGTGACCGCCTCCGCCGCGCCGCTGAGTGCGCCCTTGGACTTGCCCTTGGCTCCGCTTTCGACCGTGTCCCCCACGATGTCGGTCAGCTGCGCCGGCTGCCTGCTGCCCGACTCGAGGTCGAGCCGGTTGCATGCTTCGGCGAAGCGCAGATACGTGTCGACGCTGGCCACGACGATGCGCGCGTCGATCTTCAGTATTTCGATTCCCACCAGGGACACACGGACGAAGACGTCGATGACGAGTCCGCGATCGAGGATGAGTTCCAGGACGTCGTAGAGACTGCTCGAACCGCCGCCCCTGGAAACACTCCCACCGCTTTGCGGCACCACAGTCATGGCGCCTCCTCTCACCGGCTGGGCCGGTCAGCCTCGCCGGTCGATCTGCCCGCGGGTGTACCGCCGCGTCCTCTCGTACGCCACCAGGTCGCCCTCCTTGTCGAGCGTCACCCGGTAGCTGGCCATCACACTCGTAGTCTCGGGAATTCGCTCCAGTTCCAGCACCTCCACATCGGCCTCCCAGCCGTCGTCCGTGGGCTTGAGCGCCGAGACGGACTCGGGGCGGCGTCCGAGCAGCTCCGTCAGCTGTTCGGCCGCCGAGCGCATCGCCCAAGCCGCCGTTTCCTTGCCGGCGCGTCTCCCGGACCCTTCCGACCGCTCGCGGCCGGTGCCGCGGCTGCCGGCAGCCCGTCGTCTGGCGGGTTCTGCTGCGGCCATGATCTCTCCGGTTGTCGAAGCGGGCGCCACATCCCCATCACACACATACAATTTCATCATATCGGGACATATCCCTTGCCGATCCGGGCAGTTTCCCGGTATCCGCCCCGGACGAGCGGTGCGAGCGGTCTGTGCTCGGATCCGCCGCACCGACCGCTGCCGGCTCGCCCCCACGCCGGGCTGAGTTTCCTCAATCGCCTGGTGGGCTGGGGAAATTGCACCCGGACAGGCGCTCCCTGCCCTTTCCGAAGGGACTGTTCATGAACGACACGACCAAGATCGCCCTCGCGGCGGCCGTCGCGGGCGGATACCTGCTCGGGCGGGCCAAGAAGGGGCGGCTTGCCTTTGCCATGGCGACCTACCTCGCAGGCCGTCGCTTCGGGCTCGATCCGCAGCAGCTGGCCACGGAGGGGCTGCGACGGCTAGGGGACATCCCCCAGGTCGCAGAACTCAACGACCAGATCCGGGGAGAGCTGCTCGACGCCGGCCGCAAGGCCCTCACGGCCACCGCCGACCGCCGGCTCGGTGACCTTGCTCAGTCCCTCCACGAACGCACGCTGCGCCTCGGTGAACAGGAAGAGGAAGAAGAGGAGGAACCGCGGTACGAAGAGGAGGAAGACGAGGAGGAGGAAGCGTACGACGAGGGTCCGGCGGAAGAGCCGGAGGAAGAGGAAGAAGAGGAGGAGGAGCCAGAGGACGAAGCCGAGGAGGAGGAAGAGGCTGACGAGGAGCCGCCGCGACGTCGTCGCGAGCGCCCCGCGCCGCCCCGCAAGCGGACAGCGGCGAAGAAGGCAGCCCCGAGCAGGAGGCCCGCTCCCCGTAAGTCCCCGGCCAGGAAGGCGACTCCGGCGAAGAAGGCCCCCGCCAAGCGTCCCACGGCGAAGAAGACCACTGCGAAGAAGACGGCCGCCGGCAAGGCTCCTGCCAAGAGGAGCGCGGCCAAGAAGACGACCGCGGGCAGGTCCGCGAAGAAGAGTGCCGCCAAGAAGACCGCCCCCGCACGGAAGTCGAGTTCGAGGCAGCCGAGCGCCAAGAAGGCAGCGGCGAAGAAGTCGGCCGCGAAGAAGACCACGTCACGTCGGAGGTAGGTCATGGCCGGGAAAGTTCGTGACTCCGACCGCAGCGAGGCGTCGGGTCTGGACCAGTTGCGCGACGAACTCATCGACTACCTGGGCGCCCAGGTGGAGAATCTGGCGGAGAAGGCGGGCGACAAGCTGGCAGACGTCACCGACCAACTCCTCGACTCCGCGGAGAGCGGAGGGCCGCTTCCCGTCGGCCTGCGCGTACTCCAGGGCGACTCCCCGTTGAAGGCCTTCGTCAGCGAGAAGGCGAAGGGCCTCAAGGACAACGTCCTGGGCAAGGCGCAGGATCTGTTCGGCGGCGGAGGGCGCGGCGGCAAGCCCGGCACAACCAAGGTGACGAACATCATCGAGGTGCTGGACGTCGGAGTGCCGAGACGCACGGCCTATGACCACTGGACCCAGTACGCGGAGTTCAGCAGTTTCACCAAGGGTGTGCGGAGCGTGTCGCAGTCGGATGACACCGCCAGCGACTGGAAGGTGAAGGTGGGTCCGTCAACCCGGGGCTGGAAGGCCACCGTTCAGGAGCAGATCCCGGATGAGCGGATCGTCTGGACCTCCGAGGGCGCGAAGGGGACCACTCGCGGTTGCGTCAGCTTCCACGAGGTCACCCCGGATCTCACCCGCGTCGTGCTCGTCGTCGAGTACTACCCGTCAGGCTTCTTCGAGAAGACCGGCAATCTCTGGCGCGCCCAAGGGCGGCGCCTGCGACTGGATTTCAAGAACTTCCAGCGTTACGTCACCTTGACCGACGATGAGCCCGAAGGCTGGCGCGGCGAGATCCGCGACGGTGAGGTGGTCCGCAGCCATGAGGAGGCCGTGGAGGAGGAAGAGGCTGAGACCGAAGCATCCGACGAGGAATACGAAGGGGATGGCGACGAGGAGTACGAGGAGGCGGGCACGGACGAGGACGACGTGGCCGGCACGGACGAGGACGAGGAGTACGACGAAGACGACTACGACGAAGACGACTACGACGAGGACGGCGAGGACGGCGAGGAGTGACGCGTTACCGCACGCGGTTCACGCGGCCTGTCCTCGGAGCCGCACGGACACGCACTCGTCAGATCCCGACCGGCCGGTCGGCGTTCGTCCCGCTCAGCGCGTCGGTGTTCGTCCCGCTCGTCCCGTCGGTCCCGCTCAGTACGCCCGCCGACTCGGCGTGGAGCTCGTCCACGATCTCCATCTGCCGCCTCGCCCGGTTCTTGAGCTCGCGGATCCGCCCGTAATCGAGGTGCGGGCGCTCCTCCGCGACGGCGGCCAGGGACTGCCACAGCTCGTACTTGCCCTGGATGCCGAGCCGCAGGGTCTCCAGTTCGACGAGCGAGCTGAGCCCGGCGCGGCGCTGGAGACGGCCGTTGGGCTTGAGCCGCGCGAGCTTCTCCACGGCCCACCCCGCACACACCTTGTAGCGGCGCGGGCCGACCCCGAGTGACCGCATCAGCGCCACCAGCGACGCCCGGTCCTCGGCGATGTCGTCGGCGATGCGTTCCATGTCGGCGGCGCGCGGCGAGGAACGGTGGACCCGGGCGATCCGCCGGGACAGTCCGACCCCTGCCGTCGCACCCGCCAGATGATCGTTGAGATAGATGGTGAGAGCATCGTCATGCCGGGGAGCCGCGTTCATACTTCCTGTCTACGGCAGCGGCCCCCGGTTCGCGACTCGCGGCCCCGCCCCACCGGGATCGCACACCACCACGATCGGAGCACGCACACCATGACGCCCGAGGACATGGCCGGGGCCACCGAGGGAGAACGCTTCTGGCGGGAACGCCGGATCTGCTACCTCACCACTCCCCGCCCGGACGGCACCCCGCACCTCGTGCCCGTGGGCGTGACCTATGACCCGCGCTCCCGTATCGCTCGCGTCATCACCAGCGCGGGCAGCAAGAAGGTCCGCAATCTGCGCGCCGCGGGCCCAGGCACACCGGTCGCCGTCAGTCAGGCCGAGGGGCGGCTGTGGTGCACCCTCGAAGGCACCGCCGTCGTGAAGGACGACCGCGAGTCCGTGGCCGATGCCGAGCGGCGCTACGCCGAACGCTACAAGCCGCCCCGGCCCAATCCGGAGCGCGTGGTCATCGAGATCGCCGTCACCCGCGCCATGGGCACCGCGAAGCCAGCCGGCTGGTGAGCCGCCCGGCCGTCCCGGCGGCGCTCTCGCGCTCTGCCCCGCCCTTCCAGCGGGCGACCGCGCTGCGACCGCAGCCGCGCAGCTGCGACGTGCACACCCGAGCACGCTGACCGCCGCTGGTGATGAGCGCGTTCACCGGCGTCATGGGGTCAGCGCCCATGGACTTCGCCACCAGGACGCCCACCACCAGCGGCAGCAGCGCCGTGGCGAGAGCCGTGCCCGTCATGGTGACGTGCTGGACGCGGAGGGTGCGCGGGGCTTCGGGATTCATGACTCCCATTTCAGCCCCGCGCCCGCCGACATGGATCGGGTGAGGTACTCAGTGCGGGTGTCCCCAGGTACTCAGATGACCACCCGGGCATCCGCGTACTCGGGCGTCAGCCCAGGTCGAGGACCAGCTTGCCCACGTTGTCCCCGCGGAACAGCATCTGGAACGTCTCCGGGAAGTCGTCCACGCCGCCCTTGACCACATGCTCCTTGACCTTGATCCGGCCGTCGCCGATCCAGCCGGCGATCTCCTGCGCGGCCTCGGCGTAGCGCTTGGCGTAGTCGAAGACCACGAAGCCCTCCATGCGGGCGCGGCGCACCAGCAGGGAAAGGTAGTTCGAGGGTCCGCTGACCGGTGTGGTGTTGTTGTACTGGCTGATCGCCCCGCAGATGACCACGCGGGCGTGCATCGCGAGCCGGGTGAGCGCGGCGTCCAGGATGTCGCCGCCCACGTTGTCGAAGTAGACGTCGATACCGTCCGGGGTCAGCTCGCGCAGACGCTGCCTGATGTCGCCTTCGCGGTAGTCGATCGCGGCGTCGAAGCCCAGCTCGCCGGTGAGCAGCGCGCACTTCTCGGGGCCGCCCGCGATGCCGACCACCCGGCAGCCCTTGATCTTGGCGATCTGTCCCACGATGGAGCCCACGGCACCCGCCGCCCCGGACACCACGACCGTCTCGCCTTCCTTCAGCGCGCCGACGTCCAGCAGGCCGAAGTAGGCGGTCATGCCCGGCATTCCGAGCGCGCCGAGGTACGTGGACGCCGGGGCGAGCGAGGTGTCGATCTTCATGGCGCCCTTGCCGTCGGACACGGCGTACTCCTGCACGCCGAAGGTGCCGAGGACCTGGTCACCGGGCTGGAAGCCGGGGTGGTCGGACGCGGTGACCTCGATGACCGACCCGGCGCGCATCACCTCGCCGATGCCCACGGGCGGAAGGTACGAGGGGCGGTCGTCGAGCCAGCCGCGCATGGCCGGGTCCAGCGAGATGACCCGGGTCCGTCCGGCGAACTGGCCGGGTCCCGGCTCCGCCACAGGTGCGGTGTGGTGTTCCCAGTCCTCGGGGCGCACCGTGCCGGAGGGGCGTGCTGCCAGGCGGATCTGGCGGTTGGTCGCAGTCATCAGGCCTTGCCTCCTGTCGCATACTGACGCCTCACCATACCGACCGGTAGGTATGAACGCGAGTCCGTCATACGCCCACAGTGCCCCGTGCCTATGACATGCGCCACCCGCGTCCCACAGGGGCCGGCAAGCCCTCGTGGAACGCGGGTGGTCAGCCGCTGTCAGCCGATCTCGATGAGCAGATCGCCCGCCTCGACCTGCTGGATCTTTCCGATGGCCAGCCGCGAGACCGTGCCGGAGCACTGCGCGGTGATGGACGCCTCCATCTTCATCGCCTCGATGGTCGCCACCGTCTGGCCCGCCGAGACCGTCGCGCCCTCCTCGACCTGGAGCGTCACCACACCGGCGAACGGTGCGGGGACATGCCGGTCGTTGCCGCGTTCGGCCTTCTCCGCCGCCTTGACCTCGGTGGCGATGGACTTGTCCCGCACCGACACCGGCCGCAGCTGGCCGTTGAGCGTGGCCAGCACGGTGCGGATGCCGCGCTCGTCGGCCTCGGAGATCGCTTCAAGCTGGATGAGCAGGGTGACACCGGCGCCCAGGGTGACGGTGTGCTCGACATCCGGCTCCAGCCCGTAGAAGAAGTCCTGCGTGGGCAGTACCGACGTGTCGCCGTACGCCTCGCGATGGGCGTCGAACTCCTTGGTCGGGCCGGGGAACAGCAGCCGGTTCAGCGTCGCCCGGCGGTCCTGGTCGAGTCCCTGGCGGTTCTCATCCGAGAGGGTCGGCGCCACGGCCTGCGCGGGGCGGCCCTTGAGCGCCCGGGTACGGAACGGCTCGGGCCAGCCACCGGGCGGGTCGCCCAGTTCACCGCTCAGGAACCCGATCACCGAGTCGGGTACGTCGAACTTTCCGGGGTCGGATTCAAAGTCGGCCGCGTCGACACCGGCTCCCACCAGGTGCAGGGCGAGGTCGCCCACCACCTTCGACGAGGGGGTCACCTTGACCAGCCGGCCCAGCATCCGGTCGGCGGCGGCGTAGCAGTCCTCGATCAGCTCGAAGCGGTCGCCCAGGCCGAGCGCGATGGCCTGCTGGCGCAGGTTGGACAGCTGTCCGCCGGGGATCTCGTGGTGGTAGACCCGCCCGGTGGGTGAGGCGAGCCCGGACTCGAAGGGGGCGTAGACCTTGCGCATCGCCTCCCAGTACGGCTCCAGCGCGCCGACCGCGTCGAGCGAGAGGCCGGTGGCGCGCTCGGTGTGGTCCGTGGCCGCGACCAGCGCCGACAGGGACGGCTGGCTGGTGGTGCCCGCCATCGAGGCGACTGCGGCGTCGACGGCGTCGACGCCCGCGTCGATCGCGGCGATCAGGGTGGCGAGCTGGCCACCCGCCGTGTCGTGGGTATGCAGATGCACCGGGAGGTCGAAGCGCTCGCGCAGTGCGGTGACCAGGGTGCGGGCGGCGGGCGGGCGCAGCAGTCCGGCCATGTCCTTGATGGCCAGTACGTGGGCCCCGGCCTCGACGATCTCCTCGGCCAGGCGCAGGTAGTAGTCGAGGGTGTAGAGCTGCTCGGCGGGATCCGACAGGTCACCGGTGTAGCAGAGGGCGACCTCGGCCAGCGCGGTGCCGGTGGACCGTACGGCGTCGATGGCGGGACGCATCTGCGAGACGTCGTTGAGTGCGTCGAAGATACGGAAGATGTCCATACCGGTCGCCGCCGCCTCGGCGACGAAGGCGTCGGTCACCTCGACGGGATACGGCGTGTAGCCGACGGTGTTGCGCCCGCGGAGCAGCATCTGGGTACAGATGTTGGGTGCCGCTTCCCGCAGTGCCGCGAGCCGCTCCCAGGGGTCTTCGGCGAGGAAGCGCAGCGCGACGTCGTAGGTGGCGCCGCCCCAGCACTCCAGGCTGAGCAGCTCCGGTGCGGTGCGGGCGACATAGGGGGCGACGGCGAGCAGATCGCGGGTCCGCACCCGGGTGGCCAGCAGGGACTGGTGGGCGTCACGGAAGGTCGTGTCGGTCACCGCGACAGCGCGCTGTGCGCGCAGTTCCGCCGCGAACGCCTCGGGGCCGAGAGCCGCGAGACGCTGCCGGGAGCCCGCGGGGGGCTCAGCGCCCAGAGAGACTGCGGGAAGCTTGAGAACGGGGTCGATCACCTGGGGACGCGGACCGTGCGGGCGGTTGACCGTGGTCTCGGCGAGGTAGCTGAGCATCCGGCTGCCGCGGTCGGCCGACGGGCGCGCCGTAAGCAGTTCCGGATGGTCGGCGATGAAACTCGTCGTGACCCGGCCCTCGCGGAAGCCCGGGTGGTCGAGCACCGCGCCGAGGAACGGCAGGTTGGTGGCGACCCCGCGGATACGGAACTCGGCGATCGCCCGCCGTGCGCGGCGGGCGGCGTTGGTGAAGTCATGGCCGTGGCAGGTCAGTTTGACCAGCATCGAGTCGAAGTGGGCGGACACCTCCGCACCGGTGTGGACGGTGCCGCCGTCGAGCCGTACGCCGGGGCCGCCCGGCGAGCGGTACGCGGAGATCGTGCCGGTGTCGGGACGGAAGCCGTTGGCGGGGTCCTCTGTGGTGATCCGGCACTGGAGGGCCGTGCCGTTGAGCACGATGTCGTCTTGGCTCAGCCGCAGCTCGGGCAGTGTCATCCCGGCGGCGATCCGCAGCTGCCCGATGACCAGGTCCCGTCCTGTGACCTGCTCGGTGACCGTGTGCTCCACCTGGATACGGGGGTTCATCTCGATGAAGACATGGTTGCCGCGCTCGTCCACGAGGAACTCGACGGTGCCCGCGTTGACATAGCCGATGTGCCTGGCGAACGCGACGGCGTCGGCGCAGATGCGGTCACGCAGTTCGGGATCGAGGTTCGGCGCCGGGGCGATCTCCACGACCTTCTGGTGGCGCCGCTGCACCGAGCAGTCCCGCTCGTACAGGTGGACGACATTTCCCTGGCCGTCTGCGAGGATCTGCACCTCGATATGGCGGGGGTTGACGACAGCCTGCTCAAGGAAGACGGTGGCGTCGCCGAAGGCCGACTCCGCCTCGCGCATCGCCGCGTCGATCGACTCCCGCAGCTCCCCGGGCTCGGTGACATGCCGCATTCCCCGCCCGCCGCCGCCCGCGACGGCCTTGACGAAGACCGGGAAGCCGATGGACTGCGCGGCGTCGAGCAGCTGGTCCACGTCCGTGGACGGCTCCGACGACTTCAGCACCGGGACCCCCGCCTCACGCGCGGCGGCCACCGCGCGGGCCTTGTTGCCCGTCAGGTGAAGTACGGAGGCCGGGGGTCCGACGAAGGTGATCCCGGCGTCGGCGCAGGCAGCGGCGAGGTCCGGGTTCTCGGACAGGAAGCCGTAGCCGGGGTAGATGGCGTCGGCACCGGCCTTGCGCGCGGCTTTGACGACTTCGTCGACCGACAGATAGGCCCGCACGGGGTGGCCCTTCTCGCCGATCTGGTAGGCCTCGTCCGCCTTGGCACGGTGAAGCGAGTTGCGGTCCTCGTAAGGGAACACGGCCACCGTGGAGATGCCGAGCTCGAACGCCGCGCGGAAGGCGCGGATCGCGATCTCGCCCCGGTTGGCGACCAATACCTTGCGGAACATCGAAGTCCCCTGTCGTGTTGCGGGCGCGCGGCCTCAAGGTGAAGGTGACGATGCCGACCCGACTGCCGGGGCCGGCATTCGCTGTTCCCGTGGACGCTACCGATTCACCGGCGCTCGCGTCGATCTCCCGCCGGAGGGAGCTACGTCACGCAGAGTACGTCCTGGTCGTACCGAATTGCGCCGGTTGACGCCCCTCCGCGTGGCGCTCCGGAGCGGCGCGGGCATCACGCTACGAGGCGATGTGCCAGTAGCCGGGCTTCCGGGCGAGCTGCGCCTTCTTCGACTTCGACCGTCCTTCGAGATTGCGGTGCTCGGCCTCCTCGTGGAGCTGGCCGCAGGTCGGACCCTTGGGCCCCGGAGTGGGAGCGCAGCCCGCCCCGGCGTCCGGAGGGGACTTCCTCCATCGGGGGCGACGGACCCCGCCCCGGTAGGCTGCGGTGCCTACCCCGAGCGGGTCGCCGCAACCGTCACCGGCAGCGACGCGGCCGCGGTTTCCAGGGTGTCGTCCGTTTCACGCACCAGGTAGTGCGGACGGCGTTTGGACTCGTGGTAGATCCGGCCGACGTACTCCCCGACGACGCCGAGGGTGGCGAGCTGGATTCCGCTGAGCGCGACGATCACGGCGATCAGGGTGGCGTAGCCGGGTGTGTCGACCCCGTTCAGTGCGGCGCTCCCAGCGATCCACAGCGCGTAGCCGAGAGCGGACAGGAACAGCGAGAGACCGGCGTGGATCGCCAGCCTCAACGGGCGGCTGTTGAAGGACATCAGGCCGTCGATGCCGTACTCCAGCAGGCGCCGGCCGCCCCATTTGGAACGCCCGCCTGCCCTGGGGGCGTTTCGGTAGGTGAAGCTGACCGTGTCGAAACCGATCCAGCAGAACAGCCCCTTCGAGAAGCGGTTGCTCTCCGGAAGGAGCAGCAGTGCGTCGACCGCGCGGCGGGACAGCAGCCGGAAATCCCCCGCGCCGTCCACCAGCGCCATGTCCATGAAGTGGTGCACCAGCCGGTAGTAGGTCCGGCTGACAGCGGTGCGCAGGGCACCTTCACCCGTGCGGTCGCGCTGGGCGATCACCTGGTCGTAGCCGTGCCGGTGGAGTTCGAGCATGCGCGGCAGCAGTCCCGGCGGGTGCTGGAGATCGGCGTCCATCAGGACCACCGTGGCTCCCAGCGACATACGCAGCCCCGCGAGCATCGCGGCTTCCTTGCCGAAGTTGCGGCTGAACGACGTGTAGCGCACCCATGGTTCGGACGCGGCGAACGCGCGCACCTGCTCCAGGGTGCCGTCACGGCTGCCGTCGTCGACGTAGCAGATCTCGTAGCGCTCGCCCGTCTGCTCAAGCGCGGCGGTCAGGGCGCGGTGGAAGTTGCCGATGACCTCACTCTCGTTGAAGCACGGCACGACGATGGAGATGCGGATATCCGACACGGCTTCAGTGAACCTCTGATGGCACCGGGAAAGGGCGGGCGCGTCGCCGCGTGGCGGCAGCTTCACACCAGTGGGCTACCAAGGACCGTTCAGGAGCGGCGCAGCAGCACGAAGCCCCCGGTGCTGGCCGCCGTGGAATAGCCACGGGCCCGCGCCGCGTCCAGGGCTGCGCGTTCCTGGAGATACGAAAGCGGCCACCGGCGGTTGTCCGGCAGAGCCGTGTCCACCAGAATCCACTGCGGGTTGGGGCGGCTGTCGGGCCAGCCGAAGAGGCTCACACTCGTACGGCCTGCGAGCTGCGGCACCAGGAAGGTCGATGCCTGCACGGTGTCGCCGTCGGGGATCAGGCGCATGACCTCACGGGCCGTACCGATGCGCGGGTCACTGTGCCAGGTGGCCGGCTGGACCAGTTTCCAGAACGAGAACTGGGGCAGGAGAAGCAGGGTGATCGCCGCGGTGCCCGCCAGATAGCGGCGGAGGGTCGCGGTCCCGGGCCGGCGCCGCACGAGTGCGTCGATGAAGGCCGCGAAGACAATCGTCATCACCACCAGGGAGTAGTGGTAGTCGACTCCCCAGTTCGCCGAGTAGTGGGAGACGAATCGCCATCCGAAAGTCGGCACCGCGACCAGGATCAGTGGTGATCTGACCGCCAGGAACAGCGTGGGCGCCAGCGAGAGCAGCAGGGCCGACGGCTTTGTCATCGGAGTGATGACGCCGATGGTGCCGCGGTACAGCAACGAGGCCCAGTCGCCGTCGCCGGCTGCGACGCTGTCCAGTCCGGACCAGTGGCCGTAGTCGCCGCTGGGGCTGAACGCCGGCAGGATCACCAGCACCGTCAGCAGGCTCGCCCCCAGGCCGATCCCCGCAGTGATCAGGCCGAGCCGGCGCGCGCCGCGTCGGGCGATGAGCAGACCGATGACGCAGACCGCGAGCCCCAGATCCTCCTTGACCAGCAGCAGCGGCATGGCCCACCAAGCCGCCGCACGCAGCCGCTCCTGGCCGAGCGCGGCCAGCGAGAAGGCCAGGAACGGCACGGCGAAAGCGACCTCGTGGAAGTCGAAACCCACCGCGCTCGCGATGCCCCAGGACAGGCCGTAGGCGGCTCCGACGACCAGGGCCGCGGTCAGGCCGAGTGTCCGGCGGACCCAGAGGGCCAGTGGGACGACACTCACTGCCACCAGCGCGGCCTGGGCCACCAACAGGGTCTTGACGGACGGCCACAGCCAGTAGAAGGGGGCGAGAGTGGCCAGGATCGGTGAGAAGTGGTCACCGAGCACGGGGAAGTCCGGGCCTTTGACCTCCGAGACGGGGAGTCTGCCGTGCGCGTAGGAGTGGACGACCTGCTCGAAGATCGCCAGGTCGAAGCTGTTCGACAGCATCCGCTCATGGGTGCGCAGCGAAAGCAGCATGTACAGGAAGAACAGCACACCCACCAGACTCCAGATCTGCCACCCGACGCCGCGCTCCCCGGCAGGTGCGGCATCCGCCGGGGTCTGCCGCTTCGGAAGGACCACCGCAAGCCGCGGCCGGAGGGTGCCGAGGGACAACGCGTTCATGACCGTGCCTGTTCTCTGGTTGACCTGGTGGACGTCCGACCGGCGGACTCTTCGGACTGATCGCCCGCGGTCGGCGAACCGACCGCGGGCGCACACGGAACGCCTCAGCCGCCCACGGGCTGAGGCCGGCGGGCGGCGGGAGCCTGCGGCTGATCGTCCGGCTGCTCGTCCGGCTGCTGAGCGGGGGCGAGCTCGTTCTCGGGCTCTGCCGCCGACTCTGCCGCAGGCTCTCCCGCGGAGTACTTCTCGACGGCGAACGCGCGGTTCTTCACGACCTGTTCGCGAATGTGCCCGGGGAGGTCCGGCATCGACAGCAGCACGTCGCACGCGGCGAGGGACTCGTCATAGGCCCCGACCCAGTAGGCGTTGATCGAGTACTCGAAGATGAGTCCCCACTGGTACACCCAGGGCTGGGTGAACAGGATGTCCTCCGCGGGCAGGGGGCGGCCGACCACACCGCACAGCAGCGCGAACGCGGTGTGGTAACGCCCCTTCTTGCGCAGCCGCGAGGCGAGTTCGTAACAGGCTTCCAGGCGCTGAGGGCGGGTCTCCCAGGCCTTGGTGAAGGCTTCCGCGGCGTCCGGCCAGTGTGCGGCCGCGGCCTCCAGGATGCCGACCTGGAGCAGGGAGAAGTACACCTCCTCGGCCCAACCGCCCATGGCGGCGCGCCGCTCGTAGAGCTCGATCGCTTCGGCGTTGCGCCCCAGGTCCCGCATGGTCTGCGCCAGATAGAAGACGGTACGCGGGTTGTCGGGGTCGCGCTGGAGCTCCAGGCTGAGCAGCCGTGCGTCGCGCTCGAACTTGTCGTGCTTGGATCCGCCGTCTCCGTGGTCGCGGATCACCAGGGCATCCGTGTTCTCCTGGCGTACCTCTCGGTCGCAGGTGATGAACTCGTGAGTGACGCCTTCGTACCTCCACGGCAGATCACCTCGGACCAGCCGCCTGATGCGGTACGAGGTGTCGCAGTCATGGCGCAGCATGTACGCGTCGGCGGTCAGCGAGGGGAACTCGCCGTCGCCGCACACTTCCAGATCCGCGTCCAGTAGCAGCAGGTAGTCGGCCTTGCCGAGGGCGTGCCGGATGTTCAGGGTGCGGTTGTGCCCGAAATTCACCCAGGGCTCATCGTGGAGCTCACCCGGAATCCCGTCGAGCACCGAGCGGATCAGTTCCTGGGTTCCGTCGGTGGAGCCGGTGTCGGAAATGACCCAGTAGTCGATGAGCCCCTTTGCCGCGTTCAGGCAGCGCTCGATGACTTTCGACTCGTTCTTGACGATCATGCAGAGACAGATGGACGGCTTCATGAGCTCCCTTACCGAACGGTCACCGATTCGATCACTACGGGTTGCTTTGGAATTCCGTCAGAGCTGCCGTTCCGGGTTCCGTTCGCTCCGATCAACTTGAGGACCTCCAGGCCCTTCACCACTCTGCCGAACGGGGTCCACGCGGGCGGCATCCGCACCTCCGGGTCGGCATAGCTCAAGAAGAACTGGCTTCCATTCCGCCCGGGAATCACCTTGGACATTGCCACGGTGCCGGCGTCATAGGTCGCTCCCGCCAGGTTCTCGTCCTTGAAGTAGTACCCGGGGTCGGCAACTCCCTTGCCCGCGGGGTCTCCGCATTCGAGAACGAAAATATGCCGAGTGGATACACGGTGGCAGGCGCTGTCGTTGTAGTACCCCTGACGAGCCAGATGGACGAATGAGTTCGTGGCGCAGGGTGCGTCGCTACTGAACGACTCGAAGACGACATCGCCCATGCTCGTGTCCAGTGTCACGGTGTACGGGCGGGTGGGAGCCTTGCCGCCGGTGAGTGGCAGTGCCACCCGCTTGGCGGGATTGCTGAGCGTGTACCCGCACGACGACAGCGCCTTCACCACAGACGTGGTTGTCATGCGTTCGGTGGTGAGGCCGACGGCGGCCCACGTCAGTGAGGCGCACCCCAGGGTGACGGCGAGCGCGGTCGCCGACCCACGCAGCATCACACCTCGCGCACCGCGCCTGCGGATACGGCTTTCCCGGGGGGGTGCGTCGGTTTTCGGTTCCGGCTGCGGTTCACTCTCGGACATCTACGCCTCGGTCGGATGGATGACGGCTGACCATGGACCCAAACACGCGGTGCCCACATGAACCGCCGGCAATAGGGCCGAGTCACCCAATCCGACCCGTGTGGGTGATCGCATGTCTGCCACTTGGCGATGCCGTCAACCGTTCGGCAGACCGTTCAGGGTGGCGGTCTGCCTGGTGATGGCGGGAGCGGACACGCCCTCGCGGACGGCGGTACCGGGCCGCCGTCCGCGAGGTGCTCTTTCAGGAAGTGGTCTGCTGGGTCAGGTCGTAGAGGGTCGTTTCGCCCACCGTGACCTTCTTGAAGTTCTCCTGGACCCAGGTGTTGATCTGGCTGCCGACGCTGTTTCCGTCGCCGCCGCCCGGGCCTTGTGCGTTGCCGGGGATGAAGTAGTGGATCGCTCCCTCGTCCACCAGCGACTTGAAGCTGTCCAGGGTCGGGGACGGGTCGTTTCCGTTGAATCCGCCGATTGCCATCACCGGCTTCTCGGTGGCGATCTGGTAGGCGCCGGTGGAGTGTGAGGCGACTCCGGCGGCGACCCAGGTGTACTTGCTCGCGTCCTTCAGCAGCAGTTCCTCGACCTCGCCGCTGATGGTCGCGTTACCGCCACCGGGGCCGCCCGTGCCGCCGCCCGGTCTGCCCTGACCCATCCCGCCACCAGGCATGCCCTGGCCCTGGTTCTGGCCCGGGCCCATGCCTTGGCCTTGGCCCATGCCACCGGGAGGCTGCTGCCCCATACCTCCGTAACCGGGCATTACACCACCGGGCATCCCCTGGCCCTGGCCCATTCCCTGGTTCTGGCCCTGGCCCACGCCGTTCGGGGGCTGCATACCGGCCGGGGGCCCGCCCACACCGCCGCCGCGCCCGCCGCCGAACGCGCTGGTGGACGCGGGGCCGGCCGTGGGCGTTCCGCCCGTGTGCTCCGTGTTGAGCGTGGTCAGCGTGAAGGCGAACGGACCCGCCAGCGACGCGGCGAGAGCCAGTCCCGCGACACCGAGGACCGCACGCCGTCCCAGCCGGGCGGCGAACAGGAGCCCCGCGGCCGCGGCGAGACCGGCGGCGAGCACCAGCCACTTGAGCGGACCGTATTCACTGGTGCGGCCGAGCAGGACGTACCCCCACACCGCCGTTACGGCGACCGTGGCGCCGAGGGCCGGAGCGGCCCACCGGGTGCCGCGCTCCCGCCACAGGAGCGCCACGCCCATACCGATCAGGACGGCGAGATAGGGAGCGAGCGCGACGGTGTAGTACTCGTGGAAGACACCCGAGGCGTAGCTGAAGATCGCGGCGCTTGTCAGCAGCGCGCCGCCCCAGACCAGGAAGGCGCCACGGGTCGCGTCGGCCCGGCCGGCCTTGCGGGTCAGGATGAGACCGGCGGCCAGCAGGATCAGCGCGGCGGGCAGCAGCCAGGAGATCTGGCCGCCGAGGCCGTCGTTGAACAGCCGGCCGACCCCGGTTTCGCCCGTGTTGCCGAAACCGCCACCGCCACCGGGGCCGCCACCGCTGTTGCCGCTGACGCGGCTGGTGCCGTTGTAGCCGAAGGTCAGCTCCAGGAACGAGTTGTCGGTGGAGCCGCCGATGTAGGGGCGGGACGACTCGGGCCACAGCTCGACCAGGGCGACCCACCAGCCGCCCGCGACGAGCATCGCGAGCCCGGCCGTCAGCAGTTGCCAAAGCCTCTTGAGCGGCTTGACCGGCGCGCACACGGCGTAGACCAGCGCGAGCGGCGGCAGCACGAGGACTGCCTGGAGTTGCTTGGTCAGGAAGGCGAAGCCGATCGCCACACCCGACCACACGAGCCATTTCGTACGCCCGTCCTCCAGTGCCCGCTGCACGAAGTACACGCTGAGCGCGAGGAGTAGCGCGAGCAGCGCGTCGGGGTTGTTGTAGCGGAACATCAGCGCGGCGACCGGGGTCAGCGCGAGGACCGAACCGGCGAGCAGGCCCGCCCCGGGGCCGAACTGGCGCCGGACCGACGCGTGCACCAGGGCCACGGTCAGTACCCCCATGATGACCTGGGGGACGAGGATCGACCAGGAGTTCAGTCCGAAGGCCCACACCGACAGGTCCATCGGCCACAGCGAGACCGGGGGCTTGTCGACCGTGATGGAGTTCGCGCCGTCCAACGAGCCGAACAAGAACGCTTTCCAGCCGGTGCTGCCGGCCTGGGCAGCGGCGGTGTAGTAGGTGTTCGCCCACCCGGAGACGCCGAGGTTCCACAGGTACAGCAGTCCGGTGGCCAGCAGCAGCCCGATCAGCGCCGGGCGTGCCCAGCGGGGGTCGCCGGGCCTGCCCTGCCGGAGCCGGGCCAGGCGGGAGCCGTCGCGGACGTGCCGGGACGGGGTCGCAGACGGGCCGTCGTATCCCGGGTTCGGCGGTGGGCCTGCCGCACCGGTGTCGAAACGGTCGGTGTGGGTGGTGGTCATCGCGGGTTCCTTGCTGTGTGGCCGTCGGGGCGCGGTCGTACGGTGGCGTGCCGGTTCGTGTCCGCGGCGTCGTCGGCGCGGCTGTGCTGCGGGTCGCCGTACGGCGATGCGGCCTCTGCGTAGTAGTGCGGCAGGGGGCGGTAGATGATCGGGGTGGTCTCGTCCAGGAGGTGGTGCGTTTCCCGCTCGTGGGAGACCGGCTCGGACGCCGGTTCGGTACGGGCGTGCGCTCCGCGCCCGCTCTGGGCGAAGACCCAGGTGCGCAGCAGCAGGAACCGCACGATGGTCGCGGCGAGGTTGGCGACGATGAGCACGGTGAGCTCGGCGGCGTGCGAGGCCCTGCCGCCCGCGGCGTCGAGCGCCGCGAGCGAACCGCTGGTCAGCAGCAGGCCGATGGCGAAGACCAGCATGCCCTGGGCCTGGTGGCGCAGCGCACGGTCCCGTCCGCGTACTCCGAAGGTGAGCCGGCGATTGGCCGCCGTGTTGGCGACGGCCGACACCAGGAGTGCGAACGCGTTGGCCGCCTGGGCTCCCATACCGAGCCGGAAGAGGGTGTACAGCAGCAGGTAGAAGGCGGTGGACAGGGCGCCGACCACGCAGAAGCCGAGCAACTGGCGCGCGAGGCCCTTCGGGACGCCGGGCAGCTCCGCGTCCCGGGGGTCGTCGCCGAACGGGCGGCGCAGCCGGTGCAGCGGGAGCTTGCCGGTGGCGAGGGCCTTGCCGACCCGCCATACGCCCTTGAGGTCCTCGGTCGCGGTCTTGACGATGTTCACCGTCGAGTCCGGGTCGTCGACCCAGTCGACGGGCACCTCGTGGATCCGCAGCCCGGCGCGCTCGGCGAGCACCAGCATCTCGGTGTCGAAGAACCAGTTGGTGTCCTGGATCAGGGGCAGCAGCACCTGCGCCACCTCTCGCCGGATCGCCTTGAATCCGCACTGTGCGTCGGAGAAGCGGGCGGAGAGCGAACGGCGCAGGATCTGGTTGTAGGCCCGGGAGATGAACTCCCGCTTCGGACCGCGCACGACACGGGAGCCGCCGGCCAGCCGGGTGCCGATCGCCAGATCGGAGTGGCCGGAGATCAGCGGTGCCACCAGCGGGAACAGCGCGTTCAGGTCGGTCGAGAGATCGACGTCCATGTAGGCGAGGACCGGCGCGTCGGAGGCACCCCAGACAGTGCGCAGGGCGCGTCCGCGGCCCTTCAGCTCCAGACGGAACAGGCTCACCTCGGCGATCTCCCGGGACAACCGGGCGGCGATCTCCGGAGTGCGGTCCGTGGAGGCGTTGTCCGCGACGGTGATCCGGAAGTCGTAGGGGAAGGTGCGCACCAGGTGCTCGCGCAGTCGGCGCACGCAACCTTCGATGTCCTTCTCCTCGTTGTAGACCGGTATCACCACGTCGAGAACGGGTGGTCCGGGTGTCGCTACGGGGATGTGCTCCCGCGCCGGGAGAGTTCCCATCCAGGAGTCCGTGTGCATGGTTCCGACCCTCCAGTAGTGCCCTGTCACATCGATGTGGTGAAGCTGTGCGGCGTCTGTGGATCCCGTTCGCGCCCGGCGCTGGGGGCTTGGGGCCCGAGGCTTGGGGCGTGGGACCCGGGGCAGCCGGGCCGGGGGTGTCAGCCGCCCGGTGCCTCGTGGCCCGCTCGTACGAAGTCCGTCAGCCAGCTCCGGAAGTCCGGCCCCAGGTCGGGGCGCTCGCAGGCGAGCTCGACGATGGTGCGGAGGTATGAGGCGCGGTCACCGGTGTCGAAACGGCGGCCGGAGAAGACGACTCCGTGCACGGGGTGGTCGTCCGAGTGCGCCAGTTCCCTGAGGGCGTCTGTGAGCTGGATCTCACCGCCGTGGCCCGGTTGGGCCTTCTCCAGGAGGCCGAAGACGGCCGGATCGAGGACGTAGCGGCCGATCACCGCGTAGTTGCTGGGAGCGGTCCCGTGGGCCGGCTTCTCCACGAGGTCGACCACGCGTACCAGCGGATCGTGCGCGTCGTACGCGGAGCCCGCCCCGCCGGCCGGCTCGACCTTCGCGCATCCGTAGAGGTGGGTCCGGTCGGGCGCCACCTCCATCAGGGCGACGACACTGCCGCCGTAGCGCGCCCGCACCCGCAGCATCCGCTCCAGCAGTCCTTCCCCTGGGCCGATGAGGTCGTCTCCCAGGAGCACGGCGAAGGGCTCGTCGCCGACGTGGCTGCGCGCGCACAGGACCGCGTGGCCGAGGCCGAGTGGTTCGCCCTGGCGGACGTGGTGCATATGGGCCAGCCGGGTCACCCGGCGCACGGCGTCCAGGCGGGCGGTGTCCCCCTTGGTGGCGAGAGCGTGTTCCAGCTCGGTGTTGTTGTCGAAGTGGTCCTCCACCGCGCGCTTGTTGCGTCCGGTGATCATGAGGACGTCCTCAAGCCCGGCGGCCGCCGCCTCCTCGACGACATACTGGATCGCCGGTTTGTCGACGACCGGCAGCATCTCCTTGGGGGTCGCCTTGGTCGCCGGCAGGAACCGCGTGCCGAGTCCGGCGACGGGGATCACGGCCTTGGTCACGGTGGCGGTGAGGGTGGCGGTGGTTGCGTTCATGGCCGTCACACTCGCCCGCCAGGTTAGGCACGACCTGTGGGACACCTGGGACGGGACCATGTGTTCGCACCGGAGTCGGCCGGCACCGCACCTCACCGGCGTTGCCCCCCACCCATGATGACCGGCCCCCGCGGCCCACCGGATGCCGACCGGGAAGGGGCACGTCGGGTGACACGAGGTCATATGCCGCATGGGCACGACGAGGCACCGCCCGGATGGACCTTCCATCCGGGCGCGGTGGCCGTTACGTGCGCCATCCGGCCACCTGACCGGGTCGTCCGGACCACGGCGGCGTGAGCACCGGGGGTGTACGGCAGCGTGGACGAGGCACACCCGGCGTCGCAGTGCCGGGTCCGCCACCCGGATCAGGCATCGTTCCGGGCACGTCTTCGGCCGTCGCCGACGAGGGCGGGGCCGGGCAGATCCGGGCGGTGAAGTGAAGAGCCATGCGCCGATTCACAGCCTTCCCACAGTCGGCTCACAGTGGGCTCCTTGGCCGGTATTCACCGTGTGGGCGCATCCGCGTCAGCCCTACATTCGCGTCACTCCACTCGGGCTGCGTACGGAGTGCATGGCAGGCGGGTGCGGTCCAGCTCGGAATGTCATGAACACTTCAATCCTGCGCAGTCCGACTCTCCCCGGAGCGCGTCCCCGTTCGGCCGATCACCCCTCACATCCGCGCCCAAGGATTGGAAGACGTCATGGATGACTCCCAAGGCTCCACACCGGCGGCCGAGCCCGCCCTGCCCGCCGTCCCGCCCGGCGGTGTCGCCGATGGCGCGGGGGGAGCACCCGGCATGAGGCCCACCCGCCGCGGCGTGCTGCGGGGCGGTGCACTCGCCGCCGCGGTGGCGGCACTCGAAGTGCTCAAGAACTCCTCGGTGGTGCCGACCCGCATGACGTCTGCGGCCGCCGCGGCCGCCGCCCTCCCCGACATCCAGTTCGACATAGCGAACTACGTGGGGCCCGTCACCACGGTCGACGGCATCGAGGTCCAGATGGGCCCGGTCCACACGGTCTTCGCGACGGCACGGCTGCTGCGCCCTCCCACGCGCGGCGACCAGGTCAGGCTGAGCTCCGCACTTTCCACCATCGAGCGCGCATACGCCTTCTCCCCGTCGGGCGTGTTCACCTTCGTGGCCTACGGGCTGCCCTACTTCGGGAAGCTGCCCGGGGGCCTCCACGGCCCACTGGTCTCGGCGCACATGCCGCGCCTGAGATCCTCGACCAGACGCTACGTCCTGGAGGAGGCCGTGGCCGGTCCCACGGACGTCTCCCCGGCCAACCCCCGGATCACCAAACGGCGGTTCAACGTGCCGGTGGCCATCGAGGGCAACGACCTCCTGTTCACGTTGCGCAGCGACAACGCCGCCAACATCCAGGACGTCCTGGGGTGGCTCGGCGGCAGCAACAGACTGGCCGGCCGCTCACAGGTCTCGCCGCTACTGTCCGACCTGCTGACCTTCACCTCCAGCCGGGCGATGTTCACCCAGATCGGCCTGCCGAGGAAGGTCGCGGACGCCAACAACCTGGTCTACGCGTTCATGGTCAACCCAAGGTCGCCGATGTGGATGGGCTTCGCCGACCAGCAGACCTCCGGTACCAGCGCCGCCGGCGCCGTCACCTTCCAGTCGAGCTCGCTGACCACGGCCCGACCAGGCGACTACTTCGGCAACGGCTCGATCCAGCACCTCTCACACGTCATCATGGACCTCCAGCAGTTCTACGACGTCGACGACACCGGCGTCCCCCAGGACGATGCCATGTACACCGAACGCGTCCAGTACATGTTCCGCTCCACGCCTCCGCCCGCGGAGGGCAACGCGGACCAGTACACCGACGGCGGCGGACCGGCCTTCCTGGAGAACACCTTCCAGGGCACGGACGACGCGCTCCGCAGCGCCCAGGGCATCGGTACGCCGGAAGGCGAGCACCGAATCGGGCACCTCTCGGGCCTCCAGCGTTCCTCCCGTACCGCCTCCGGACTACCCCTGCACGTACGCATGGACGGACCGGGCTACGACAGCATGGACGTCCCGGACGGCTCGGCGCAGCCCAAGCTCCAGTTCACCATCTTCGTGCCGACGGCCGAGTTCTTCCGTGCCATGCGCCGCAATCAGGCGTCGCTCGACCTGGCCGAACAGAACGACGTGGCAGAGGACGAGAACGGTCTCGAGCGCTTCCTGACCGCCACCCGGCGCCAGAACTTCCTCACCCCGCCGCGGCTCCACCGCTCCTTCCCGCTGGTCGAGTTCATCTGACCGGGTTCTTCCCCGCGTACCCGGCACTCCGCGACGCATGCGGAGAGCCGGGTGTGCCGCGGGGACAGGACGCCCGCAATCGCTCCCTCCCGCTGGTCCGTTCAGGGGCTTACGCGACGCCGCGACCCGTTACCTTCGGACAACTCGCCAAAGTGCTGATAACAACCCATACGTAACTGAACGGGCAGATACGCGAAGGGGCGGTCTGTCCAAACAGCACTGTGGAGGTAGCGATGTTCCGTCTCGTCAAATGCGCGGTCGTGGCACTGGCCGTCGGTGCGGCCACCATCGGCGGCACCTCGGTCGCCCTGGCCGACGCCGGAGCCCAGGGTGTGGCCGCTGGCTCCCCCGGGATCCTGTCCGGCAACGTCATCCAGGTGCCCGTCAACGTGCCCATCGCCGCCTGCGGCAACTCGCTCGGCGTGATCAGCATGCTCAACGGCACCTCGGGCAACGCCTGTGTCAACGGAAGCGTGTCCGACGGCAACAACTCGTCGACCGGCGCCATGATCGTGGACGGGGACTCCGACTCCGACTCCGACTCCTCCGGGATCCTTTACGGAGACATGGCCGACGGCGACGCGTCGACCGGCGCCATGGCCGTGGGCGCGGCGTCCGACTCCCCCGGGATCCTGTCCGGCAACGTCATCCAGGTGCCCGTCAGCGTCCCCGTGGCCGTCTGCGGCAACAGCCTCAACGTGATCGGCATGCTGAACCCGGCGGCCGGAAACGCCTGCGTCAACTCCTGACGACACGTGCGGCGGTCCGCCATGGCGACACGCCATG